>NZ_JAKDLJ010000138.1 GCF_030452865.1 Pseudorhodobacter sp. | reverse complement strand
CAGGGGGCGCTGCCCCCTCTGTCCCTGTATGGCCATTCACCCCCGGGATATTTTTTCAGAGAAGATCGCGGATTTGAGACAATTTTTAGCGGTTGCAGATCAAGATTTCGCATTGAAAAAGTCGCTGATCTTTTGGGCCAACGGTTCCGAAATGCCGTCCACGACCACCAGATCGGGGATTGCGGCGCGGCTGACCGCTTTCGCAGAGCCGAAATGCGCCAGCAGCGCGCGTTTGCGGGCAGCACCGACGCCAGGGATATCATCCAGCGGTGTCGCGCTGACGGCTTTTGCGCGTTTGGCGCGATGCGCGCCAATCGCCCAGCGATGCGCCTCATCGCGGAGACGTTGTACGAAATAAAGCACGGGGTCGTTCATGCGCAGGGCGAAGGGGCGCTGGCCGGGGCGGTGAAATTCCTCTTTCCCCGCGTCGCGGTCCACGCCTTTGGCAACGCCGATCATCGCGATATCATCGACGCCGAGGTCTGACATGATGCTTTCAACTGCCGACACCTGCCCTGCCCCGCCGTCGATCAGCAGCAGATCGGGCCACGCATCGGATTTGCGGTCCGGGTCTTCTTTCAACAGACGTTCAAAGCGACGGGTCAACACCTCTTTCATCATGCCGAAGTCGTCGGAGTTTGCTCCGGCTTCAGATTTGATGTTGAACTTGCGGTATTGCGATTTCAGGAAACCCTCGGCGCCCGCAACGATCATACCGCCCACCGCATTGGTGCCTTGAATGTGGGAGTTGTCGTAAACCTCAATCCGGTTCGGCGGGTTGTCCAGATCAAACGCCTCCGCCAAGCCTGCCAACAGTTTGTTTTGCGTGGCGGATTCCGACATCTTCCGCGCAAGGCTTTCGCGGGCATTGCGCGCGGCGTTTTCGACCAGTTCCGCCTTCTCGCCCCGTTGGGGAACGCTGATTTCAACCTTGCGGCCGGCACGGGTGCTGAGTGCATCGGTTACAAGATCGGCGTTATCGACGGCATGTGACAGCAACAGCAGGCGCGGCGGTTCCTTGTCGTCATAGAACTGGGTCAGGAAGGCTTCGAGAATTTCCGGCTCCTCCGCACCCGCCGGGGTGCGCGGGTAGAAATCACGGTTGCCCCAGGATTGGTTTGCGCGGATGAAAAAGACCTGCACGCAGGCTTGGCCGCCCTCCAGATGCAGCGCGACGATATCCGCCTCGGCCACGCCGCGCGGGTTGATGGCTTGGGCCGATTGCACCTGGGTCAGCGCCTTGATCCGGTCGCGCAAGGCGGCGGCGCGCTCAAACTCCATCGCCTCGGAGGATCTGGCCATTTCGCCGGCGAGATTGGCCTGAACATCGGTGCTTTTGCCTTCCAGAAAACGTTTGGCATCCGCGACGAGATTGCCATACTCCGCCTCACTCACCTTGCCGACGCATGGGGCGGCGCAGCGCTTGATCTGATATTGCAGGCAGGGCCGGGTTCGGCTGGAAAACATCGCATCCGAACAGTTACGCAGCAGGAAAACCCGCTGCAACTGGTTGAGCGTGCGGTTGACAGCACCTGCCGAGGCGAAAGGGCCGAAGTAATGGCCGCTCTCCGACCGTTTGCCACGATGCTTCTTGATCATCGGGAACGGGTGATCGGTGGGGATCAGAATGTTCGGGAAGGATTTGTCGTCGCGCAGCAACACGTTGTAGCGCGGTTTGAGTTGCTTGATGAGGTTCTGTTCCAGCAGTAGCGCCTCGGTTTCCGTGCGCGTGGTCAGGAACATCATCGATGCGGTTTCCGCGATCATCCGCGCGATACGCCCGGAATGGCCGGAGGGGCGGGCGTAATTCGAAACCCGCGCGCGCAGATTGCGCGCCTTGCCGACATAAAGCACTTCCGACGCGGCGTTGAGCATGCGGTAGACCCCCGGTGATCCGTCCAGCGTCTTCAGATAGGCCTGAATGACGCCATGACCGGTCGGGATGTCTGGGCTTTGGTCGGTCACGTCAAATCACCGTCTTTGTGAATCATCGATTCCCTCATGGCTGCAACGACCGCAGGCAAAGGGCAAGAGCAAACCTATCCCCGCTTTCTGTGGATAACTCTGTTGGAAATATTCTGCCAAGACAGATTTCTCCTTGTTTTCGGCCCGGTTCCCCTGATTGCCTAAAAATTGGGCGGTTTACCAAGTTATTGATTCCTAACGAAATTAAAAGAAATCATGGGCAAATGACTGAAAAGACAAGGGAATTTGCAACAGTCATGTGGCTATCAACGATCCAGTGCACAACTTGCCGCTAGGGCAAGCGAAAGCGCTACTCAACCCCAAGGATATCTGTGGTCTTCCACCCCAGATGCTGGCCGCCATCAACGCAGAGAACCTGTCCCGTGACCGCAGGCGCATCAAGGAAATAACCAAGCGCCGCAGTAATATCGACGGGGTTCGCGCCGCGCCCAAGCACCGTATTCTTGCGTTGCCGCGCGAAGTGATCCGCCGACTGGCGCGCGCCGATCATCGTAGGGCCGGGGCCGATCGCGTTGACCCGGATCGCCGGGGACAACGCCTGCGCGGAGGTTTGGGTCAGCGCCCAAAGCCCCATTTTGGCCAGCGTATAGGTCATGAATTCCGGTGTCAGCTTTCGCACCCGCTGATCCACCATGTTCACGATCAGCGAGGGGGCAAGCGGTTCGCCATTTTGATCCGCCGTCACCGGCAAGGCTTGCGCGGCAAAGCCTTGGGTCAACAGGAAAGGCGCGCGCAGATTGCTGCCCATATGCCGGTCCCAACTGGTCCGGGTTGCGCTGTGGATCGTGTCATAGTCAAAGATCGAGGCGTTGTTGACCAGCACCGTCAGCGGCCCGCCCAATGCCGCGACCGCTTGTGGGACAAGCGCCGTCGTCGCGGCTTCGTCAAGCAGATCGGCTCGTAGCGCAACAGCCTCGCGCCCCATCGCCCTGATCTCCGCGACCACGCCAGCGGCTTCATCCGCCGAGGTGGCAAAATGCACCGCAACATCATGCCCGCGCGCTGCCAGATATAGCGCCATCGCGCGGCCCAGCCTGCGCCCTGCTCCGGTGACAAGTGCTGCCATCACAGCACCAACGACGCGGTATAGACCGCATAGGCGATAACAAACCCGATCCCGACCCGGCGGGTGATATCACGGCGCATCAGGATAAACGGGATGAGGATCAATGCCGCCGCAAGCATCACCCACAGATCCGAGTGCAGCATCGTGGCCGGAACCGGAATCGGGCCGACCAGACCGGCCACCCCGATAATCCCCAGAAGGTTGAAGATGTTGGAACCGATCACATTTCCCATCGCCACATCGGCCTGCTTTTTGGACGCGGCGACGATGGAGGTTACTAGCTCCGGCAAAGAGGTGCCGACGGCAACCAACGTCAAACCGATCACGGTTTCAGAGATCCCGAACATCCGCGCGATACCTGATGCGCCATCGACCAGCAATTCCGCCCCCAAAGGCAAGCCGATCAGACCCACCGCCAGAAAGCCGATGACTTTCCACCACGGCGCGCCGGGGTCCACACCGTCCAGCGTCTCGGCTGCGAGCTTCTTCTGCGTCCGTGCGCTGTGGATATTGTCCCATAGCGTTGCACCCATCGCGGCAAGCAGGATCAGCGCATGCCACCAGCGGATCGGACCAAGAAAGCACAGCAGAACAAACAGCGCGGATGCCGCCAGCATGATGACATAGCTGCGGCTTACCCCCAAGGTGCTGGAATGGATCGTTGAGATGATGGCCGGAATACCCAGCACCAGAAAGACGTTCGCGATATTGGAGCCGACGACATTGCCCAGCGCGATCCCCGGCACTCCGTCCAGAACAGCACTGACGGAAACCAGAAGTTCCGGTGCCGAGGTGCCAAAAGCCACCACGGTCAACCCGACGATCAGCGGCGGGATGCCAAGGCGCAGGCTCAGGTTCACCGCGCCGCGCACAAGCGCGTCACCCGCAACCACCAGCAGGATCAAGCCGATAGCGACAATCACAAGGTCCATCATCATCGGCTCGGTCTATCCTTTGGTCGCGTCGTTCTGGCAGTCACAGGGACCGGAGCCGATGATATAGCGGCCGCATTTCTTACAAAGCGCAGGTTTGGATCTGACGCGTTTGCGCGTGATGCCGGGGGCGAGTTTTCCCAGCCAGCCCAGTTTCCCGAACATCGCCAGCACAAGGACGGCGACGAGAAAGAGTGTGACGACTTTTACCATCTCAAAGCCCGAACCGCGACCAGAGCGCGCGATCCTCCAGTTCCGCCAGTGCCGAAGCGGCAAATTCCGCCCCGAATACGCCGATACCAAAGCGTTGCAGCAAGGGTTTGCGCTGGCCCAGAACGCGCAAGGCAACCTTGTCCCCGTATAGTGCCTTCATTTTCGGCACCAGATGTGCGACTCCATCGGCAAGGCCAACATCCACCGCACCCTGGCCAACCCAGATATCGGCGTTGAAAAGGTCAGTCGCGGTTGAAAGCCGCCCGCCACGCCGGGTTTTGACATGGGCGATGAACGCCTGATGGATCGTTTCCTGCAACGCTTTCAGGCGGGTAACATCTTCGGGCTTTTCCGGCAGGAACGGATCTGCAAGCGATTTGGATGTTCCGGCAGTGTGAACCCGCCGCTCAATCCCATGTTTTGACATGAATTGCGGAAAACCGAAGCTGGCGGAGATGACGCCAATCGAGCCGAGGATGGAACTGTCATCCACCCAGATGTTATCGGCAGCACAAGCCAGCCAATAGCCACCCGAGGCGGCCACATCCTCGACAAAGGCGTGAACCGGGATGTTCTTTTCCCCGGCAAGGCGCCGGATACGCGCGGCAATCAGGCTTGATTGTGCGGCGGACCCACCGGGGGAGTTGATGACCAGCGCCACCGCGACGGGTTTACCGCGACCGAAGGCACGCTCAATCTGCGCGCTCAAACCGGCGTCGGACAGCGCGGGGCTGAAACGGCTCCCGCCCCCGATGGCACCGGACAGGCGGATCACGGGGACGAAGGGAGGCTTTTTCAGAAAAGGGATGAATTTGTGCATCCCGCACATCTAAGCCGCAGAGCGGGGCGGGACAAGAAGGCTTGCCACCGCCCGCGCCGATTTATTGTGCTTTCAGGCGCGTGTCGCGGCATTTTGCGCACGGAGCGCCGCGACGCCGTTGCGGCGATACCGATTGTCCGGTCCCGGCGGCGCAGGCGCGCGCTTCAGATTTTTGCTTTCGCGTCAGTTCCCCATCTTGATCAAGCCACCGGCCAACAAGGCGACAATCGACGCCTGGTCGATGTAACCCGTCACCTGCTGATTGCGGCTTTTCTGAAAGCGGCGGATCGCG
Source organism: Pseudorhodobacter sp. (assembly GCF_030452865.1). Classification (GTDB taxonomy): domain Bacteria; phylum Pseudomonadota; class Alphaproteobacteria; order Rhodobacterales; family Rhodobacteraceae; genus Pseudorhodobacter. Next base: position 2,953 of record NZ_JAKDLJ010000138.1, on the reverse strand, counting down.
CGCCGCGTCTTATTGTCGAATTCACCGTCAGCCTGACCTGCATCAAAACCGAGACCCGTCAGCCGTTCCTCGATCAACTGCCGTGTAAAACCGTTGAGACCAAGCGCGTTTTCCGCCGCTTCGGCTTGCGCGCGGGCGGCTTCGTCCAGTCGACCACCGCCGGGCTGCATCGCCTCGATGCGGGCCGTTGCCTCTGGTGCGAAAGCACCTTTGGGGAATTGCGCCAGATAATCCTGATAGCTGGCGATGCTGTTGGCGGTTTCGGCAGCGGACCATGCGTCACGATCCTGCCGGGCGGCGGCGGCGCGCCGTTCTTCCTCGAACACCGACAGCCTGTCATTCGCCACTTCGGCAAAAATGCCATCCGGATAGCGTTTGAAATAGGCGCGCAGGCCCGGCTCATCCCCGGCGGCACCAGTTGTTTCCCAATAGGCGCGATCCTCCCGCTCCAGCTTTGCTTGCCGCGCGGCGGCTTCCGCCTCCAGTTCCGCCGCGCGACGGTCGGCCTGGGCGGCAAGCCGGGGCAGTTGCGCGGCAGTCAGATAACCGGTGGCATTCGCCCCTTGCGCTTTTTGCCATGTCGTAATGGCGGCGCGGCTGCCTTTGCCGAACAGCCCGTCGATTCCCTTCGGGTCATAGCCAAGCAAGGAAAGCTGGCGCTGAATTGTGCGTCGTTGATCGCGGTCGAGGCCCAGCGCTTCTTCCGTGGCTTGCGCGATTACCGTAGGATCGCTGCGCAGACGGTTGAGTTCTGAATTGGCGAGCGCGGCAAAACGTCCGCTGGGATAGGCTTGTACAAAGGCCTCATACCCGGCAATCGTGGCGGTTTTTTTCGCGGCGGCCCAGGCTGCGTCCTCCTTGCGGGTGTCCACCGTTGGTGTTGCCGGTGGCTGCGGCGGGGCAGGCGGAGTTGTTTGAACTGCATCCGCCATGCGGAAGGGCAAGGAAGCCGGCAGGAACCCTTGCGCCTTGAGTTGACTGTTCGACGCAAGAAGCTGCGCCAGACTTTGGCCGCGTTGGGTCAGGCTGTCTGCGGCGAAAGCCGCTATCTCGCTCGACGGGCCGGAGATCAGCGCAACGCCTTGCGGTATAACCAGCGCACCAATTCCCGCGCGCAGACCCGGCTCAAAACTTGGGTTGTCGCCGTCCTGACCCAGCAGAACCACGGCCCCCCCCGGCAGTTGCGCCGCCACCGACAGCACCGTCGCCAAATCCATCGCGGTGCCGCCAATGCTGACGATATTTTGCGGCCCGGATTGCGCGGTGTCGGGATCAAGATACCATGACTGGCTGTCAGAGTGGGCGAAATTGCCCGACAGCAGAATCACCAGCCGGTCCGACGGTGCCTGTTCGTGTAAAACCCGGGCAAGACGCGCGCGCAGCACACCGGTCGCAAGATTGCGCCCGTCCATCACCGTGAACCCAGCATTGCCAAGTGCTTTCGCGGCGCGATCCATTTCTGCACCGGCTGCTGCGGCGGCGGCAGGATCGTTGCGCACGATGACGGCGCGGTCTTCGGCCCAAGCCGGACCCATGCCGAAAATCATCCCCGCCACGACAAGCGATTTCAACAGATTATCCATGCCTTCCCCCTTCATCCCATCCATTTTTTTGTCTCAATTCCCGGCGGCGACCCGTCAGCGCATCAACCGAATTGGCTCTGACCATGCGAAGCCGTGCGCGAGCGATCAGCGTTTACCGCGACGGCCTGAGTAGTTATAACGTGGGATTGAGGGTTTGGTTTCAATTTTCACCCGCATCCGCCGCCAGTCATTGCCAATTTGGGCAACAAGCCGCGCAGGCAGCGCCTTCGGTTGTGCTGCTGCAAGGCCGGAATCCCGTTCGGGTGAGGGCACAAGCGGTTGATTCAGCCGCTTTTTTGGTCTGCGGTGGCGCATGCGGCGGATCGCCGGTTCAGCCCTGTATGCAAGGCTCATGTATCGTTTATCCAGAACCACGGTGATCAGGGATGCTTGAAAACAGACGACCGCCTCGCCGGATACCCCCTGAAAGGCACGATCGGCGATACCGTACTTGCGGTGCTTTGCGCCTGTGGACACAATATCCGAAAGATCTTAGCCACCTCAGGGAGTGGCTTGGCTGGATCATCGCTGCCTTGTGGGCCGCTCAAAACCGGCACCACGACCAGCAGCACCCGGCCCAACCGCCCGGAACGGCATGATCACTTCAACCGCCGCGTCCCGCCCGCATCGCCCGGCGGCGGGCCATTGCATCGCCGCGCGCTTCTGCACGGTCATTCGCGGGTGCGGCGGGTAGCACAGAATCGGACGCACGGTACGACGATCCCTTCGCCGATTTCTCGATATGGGCGGCCAACGCCTCCAGCACCGGAAAACGGAAAATGTCGGTGATTGAAAGTTTCACATCGCCAAGTTCTGCCTTGATGTTGCGATGCGCCTGCACCGCCAGCAAGGAATGTCCGCCAAGGCTGAAGAAATTGTCCCGCGCGCCAACTTTCGCAACGCCCAGAAGCCGTGCCCAGATTTGCGCGACACTCTCGGCAACGCCGCGTGGCGCAACATAGTGCTCGGTCGCGATGGCACTTTGCCCCGGTGCGGGCAATGCCTTGCGGTCAACCTTGCGGTTGGGGGTGAGCGGGAAGCTGTCCAGTGTCACGAAATGAGCGGGCACCATATGGGCTGGCAAGGCCGCCGCCAGTTCCCGGCGCAAAGTGCTTTCCGCCGCCGTGCCGCGCAGATAGGCAACGAGGCGCAGATCGCCGGGCGTATCTTCGCGCGCCAGAACCACGGCTTGCATCACGCCGGGTTGCGCCTCCAGCAAGGTTTCAATCTCCCCCAACTCAATCCGGTAGCCGCGCAGTTTGACTTGATGATCGGCCCGGCCAAGGAAATCGAGCTTGCCCCCTTGCCAGCGCACCAGATCACCAGTCCGGTACATGCGCTGACACTTATACACATCTGACGCTGCCGAC
>NZ_JAKDLJ010000137.1 GCF_030452865.1 Pseudorhodobacter sp. | reverse complement strand
ATGCCAAGCACATGCTGCACCACCTGCACCTCCGGGATCGCCGCGACCGCGCGTTCAAAATCTTCCAATGATACCCGCCCCTTGGTCGCGAGTTTCACCCCCAGAAACACCGTGACACCAAAGCCGAGGGCGGCGCGATCCACGGCCAGCTTGCGACCGGTGATGATGCCCGCTTCCTCCAACCGTCTGATTCGCCGCCATGCCGCCGGCTGGCTCAGCCCCAGACGGCGGCCCAATTCCCCCGCGCTGATGCTCGCATCGCGCGACAGGCTGCGCAGCAAGGCACGGTCAAGGTCGTCAAGGTCGATCATATCGGCAATGCGCTTTCGTTCTTGATGGTCGCAATCAGCATCAACGCCTCAATATCGACGATATGCGGCAACGACAGTATGCGGCGACGGTACAGTTCCTGATAATGCTGCATATCGCGCGCAATGACGTTCAGGCGCAGATCGACACTGCCCAAAAACGTTTCAATCGCAATGACTTCAGGTATTTTCCGCGCTTCCTCCATAAACTCGTCAAAGGCGCGGGGTTCGGTCTTGTCCAGATTGAAACGCAAGGACACCTCCACCTCATAGCCCAAGGCACGCCAATTCAAGGCCGCGACGGGTGGCGCGATCACTCCTGCTTCCTGCAATTTCTCCAATCTCCGCCAACAGGTGGCTGCGGTCACGCCCGCGCGTTCCGCCAGTTGCGCGTTGGGCAGAGCAGGATCGGCAAGCAGATGCCGCAGGATACGCCTGTCTGTATCGTCAATTTGCATGAATCATCCGAATAATTGTCACTTTGCGCATGATTTTTTTGCATTTACCGCAATGAATGTCAAATTTTGCAGCGGATACCATCAAGAAGCCCCTATTCTGCCGCCATCAATGGCGACAGGCCTGCAACCCGAAAGGAAATACCATGCGCGTGTATTATGACCGCGATTGCGACATCAATCTGATCAAGGACAAGAAGGTCGCGATTCTCGGCTACGGCTCGCAGGGCCACGCCCATGCGCTGAACCTGCGCGATTCCGGCGCGAAAAACCTTGTCGTGGCGCTGCGCGAAGGCTCGCCTTCCGCGAAAAAGGCCGAAGGCGAAGGGCTGAAGGTCATGGGCATCGCCGAAGCGGCAAAATGGTGCGATCTGATCATGTTCACCATGCCGGATGAGTTGCAGGCCGAAACCTATCGCAATTACGTCCACGACAATCTGCGCGAAGGTTCCGCCATCGCATTTGCCCACGGCTTGAACGTCCATTTCGGACTGATTGAGCCGAAACCCGGCGTCGATGTGATCATGATGGCCCCCAAAGGTCCGGGCCATACCGTTCGCGGCGAATACACCAAAGGTGGCGGCGTACCCTGCCTTGTGGCGGTGCATCAGGATGCAACCGGCAAGGCGATGGAACTGGGTCTTTCCTATTGCTCCGGTATTGGCGGCGGGCGTTCGGGCATCATTGAGACGAACTTCCGTCAGGAATGCGAAACCGACCTGTTCGGCGAGCAAGCGGTGCTGTGCGGTGGCCTTGTCGAACTGATTCGCATGGGGTTCGAGACGCTGGTTGAGGCGGGATACGAGCCGGAAATGGCGTATTTCGAGTGCCTGCATGAGGTGAAGCTGATCGTTGACCTGATCTATGAAGGCGGTATCGCCAACATGAACTACTCAATCTCCAACACTGCCGAATATGGCGAATATGTCTCCGGCCCGCGCATCCTGCCTTATGATGAGACGAAGGCCCGGATGAAAGCGGTTCTGAAAGACATCCAGTCCGGCAAATTCGTGCGTGATTTCATGCAGGAAAACGCCGTTGGTCAGCCGTCCTTCAAAGCGACCCGCCGCATCAACGATGAACACCAGATCGAGCAGGTCGGTGAGAAGCTGCGCGCCATGATGCCTTGGATTTCCAAGGGCAAGATGGTCGACAAGGCGCGGAACTGATTGGCGCGTCGGAAGTTCCGGCGCAATGTGAAACACCGGGGCGCGGGCAAAACCGCGCCCTTTTTTCACCTTTGCCCCCGCGACGGCGGCGGTTCAGAGCGTTTTGCATTTGATTCGAGTCGAAATTGGCTGCCTCTCCACTTCGTTGAGCGCCAATTTCAATTCGCTTGTTTCAGATAATATGCAAAACGCATGAGCCCGCAGACCCCTTAAAAGGCCACCCGATGCAGAGCCCGACCCGCCGCGACTGGTTTTCGATCCTGTTCCTCGGTGTGCTTTGGGGCGGCACCTTCATGGTGGTCAGCATTGCCCTGCGCGGTTACGGCCCGACAACGGTAGCAACAGCGCGCGTTACCCTTGGTGCGTTCGCGCTGGTTCTGCTCTGCCTGGCGCTCGGACGCAGGCCGCTGCCGCGATGGGATGCGGTGCTGTGGCGGTATTTGCTGCCGATCGGGGTTTTGTCTTCTGCACTACCGTTTTTCCTGCTGGCCTGGGCGCAATCCTTTGTCCCCTCAGCCTTTGCCGGGCTGTCCATGGCAGCGGTGCCGCTGTTCGTGCTGCCTTTGGCCTATGTTTTTGCGGGCGAGGCGATCAATCGGATGAAGGTCATCGGCTTCGGGCTTGGTTTTCTTGGCACTTTGGTCCTGCTCGGGCCGGAAGTGGTGGAAGGCGGGCCGCTGGTTCTGCCCCGGCTTGCCTGTATCGGCGCGGCGCTCTGCTACGCCTTCGCCTCGATCCTGACGCGGCGCTGCCCGCCGATTGATCCGATCACCTTGGCAACAACCTCATTGATCATTGGCGCGATACCCCTTCTCCCGCTGATGTTCGTGACCGAAGGTCGGCCGCACTACGCCGGGTCTGTGCCTGGAATCGCAATCATCGGCCTTGGCCTGTTACCGACGGCGCTTGCCGCCTTCCTGCGGGTATCTGTCATTCGCAGCGCCGGTTCCAGCTTCATGACGCTCACCAGCTATCAGGTGCCGCTGTGGTCGATGTTCTTCGGCGGCGTCATTTTGAGCGAGGTCATCCCACACCGCTTTTACCTTGCGCTGGGGCTGATCCTTGCCGGATTGTTCCTGTCACAGCGGCGGCCGAAGCCCTAAGCGTCCCTTATTGCGCGCCACACGGCCAATGCCTGAACAGTCGCAGCAACGTCATGCACGCGCAGGATTTGTACCCCGAGCGACGCGCCATGCAATGCCACGGCAAGCGAGCCTGGCACCCGGTCCTTTGCAACCGGCACATTGGCAATCCTGCCAATGAATTTCTTGCGGGACGCACCCAGAAGAATCGGTTGGCCAACATCAAGAAGTTCTCGTAACCTGTTCAAAAGAATAAGGTCATGCGCCATCGTCTTGGCAAACCCTATCCCCGGATCAAGGATTATGCGGTCCAACGAAATGCTGCGGGAAACGGCGAATTCCATCCGCTCCACCAGATGATCGCGCACCTCTGCGACCACATCATCATACTGTGCTTCCTGCTGCATGGTCGCCGGTGGGCCTTTGGAATGCATCAGACACACCGGGATGGCTTTCGCGGCCACCAGATCGGCCAATTCCGGATCAAACCGGAAGGCCGAGACGTCATTGACCATGTCTGCGCCCGCCGCCAATGCCGCCTCTGCCACCTTCACCTTGCGGGTGTCGATGCTGATCGGCGCAGTGATCCCGGCGTCCCGGATTGCGCGGATCGCGGGGGCGGTACGCCGGATTTCCTCCTCCATCGGCACCTCTTCCGCGCCGGGGCGGGTGCTTTCGCCACCAATATCAAGGATATCCGCCCCGGTGCCGACCATTTCACCTGCACGCACCGCCGCCGCAGTGGCAGATGTCAGATCGCCGCCATCCGAAAAGCTGTCAGGCGTCACATTCAGGATTCCCATGACGCACGGGCGGTCAGCCGCAAGTGCCGATAGGTCCATCGTCATGGCACCAGCACCCTAACCGGAACGTTCGCTTTCGGCGCTTCGCCCCCGACAACCACCAGTTCGACCGCAGCCAACGCTTCCGCCAACCAGACTGAAAGCGCCAGTGCATCACCTTCCGGGGGGGGCACTGCATCCAGCACCATTCGCGCAGGCGCCCAAACGCTGATCTGGCAGTTTTTCATCGCCCAATCCAACTCCGTCCATGTGCCGACAACAAAACATCGGGCATCCTGCGACGCGAGTTGCCAGGCCGCCTGCCCCATCGCCAAAAGCTCTATCTGCCGTTGTGCCTTTTCATCCTGGACATGCGGACCGGATGGCGTATCGCGGGCAACAAGGATCAACGGCGCATCACGCCTTAACTCGTCCATCCATCCGGCAGGATCATGTGAAGGCACCACCGCAATTCTTGGATGTTGCCCAGGCGACACCGCGTCGGACTCAGCATCGTCCCGCGCCCGCACAATTTCTACGCCCAGATCATAAGGCCCACGATCAATCTTTTCGATCCGAATGAACACGCGCGCCGCTTGCGGTTCCAGCAATATCCGCTGCGCCACCCGTTCCGCCAGCGTTTCCAGAAGGTTGATCCGCTCTGCCGCCAGTTCATGGCTGACGGCTTCGGTCAACCGATCATAGGAAAGTATGCGATCCACATCATCGTCAAGCGGTTTCGCAATGGGGAACACCTCCACCACGATGTCGAAACGTACCCGTTGCAACAGCCCACGCTCCTGCGCGAAGGCACCGATTTCAACCTCCACCACATGGTTGCGCACCGAAATGCGATCCAGCGGAGGGGTGCCTGCACAGGCGGCAACACGGGCCTCCACAGGACCGAAAGCGTGGCGTGTTTCATCCGTCATGGCCCGTTCCCGTGCTGCGTCGGGCCTGACATGCCCGATCTGGCCCTGTATCGCAAGAGCCAAGCCCGACGGGTCGCGTCAGGATCCCTGGCGATAGAACAGATGGCGGCCGATCTTGGCGGTATTGGCAAAACGCCGCGCCCAACTCGGGCGGATATTCGTCGTATGGAAATGCGTGGCGCCACGGGTCAGATCGCGCGGGGCACCATCCAGCATCACGCGGGCAATTTTCGCCACCCGCGCATAGGCACCCTTCTCGTTGATCCGGTCCGCGCGCCCGTCGCAAGTATAGGAAAACTGGCAAGCGTTACGACGGCCAGAGCCTTGATTGACAACGCCACAGACCGAATTCGGATACCGTCGGCTATCGACGCGGTTCAGGATCACTTCAGCGACCGCAAACTGCCCCTTCACGGTTTCACCCCGCGCCTCGAAATAAAGCGCCTTGGCCAAGCAGGTGAACTGGTCGCCACCGGTCGCCGCAGGTTGCGAGGCAACCCAGTTCCCGTCATAACGCACTTGCGTCGATGCCTCTTTTGGGCGATTTGCAGTCAACATTGCATCAGGGATCGCGTTCAGCGCGCGCTGTTCCGCGCCGATCAGGGAACCCAGTTTCTCGGTTGGATTGTTGGAGCGGCTGACAACCGTTTCGGCAGTCGCAACCCCAGTCAAAGCGAGCAGCATAACAGCGCCGCTCAACCAGCTATTTCGCACATTCATCGGTCTTGTCCCGGTATAATTTCGAAGCAGCACCCGCCGCCGTTCAACAGCCCCCCACGGGTAACAGCGCAGACTCCTAGTCGAAAACATTCTCAGAGTCCATCTATAGTTGCATTTTTGCAACGCAGACAAGCGGGGTTTTGCCTATACGGTGTGAACACTGTACATTAAGCATCTGATTTTAATCAGTTATGGCCAAATCTGTCCATAAGCGCCAAATGTGCCGCAGCAAGCCTTGCAAGCGGGACTCGGTAGGGCGAACAGGAGACGTAGTCAAAGCCGGCCTTGCGGCAGAAGGCGATTGATTCGGGGCTGCCACCATGTTCACCACAGATTGAAAGCGTCAGGCCGGGGCGTGCTTGGCGGCCACGCTCCGCTCCGATCAGAAGCAACTCACCGACGCCATCGACATCCAGAATGTGGAAGGGGTCTTCGGGGTAGACCCCTTGCTGAACATAGATGTTCATAAAGCGCCCGGCATCGTCGCGCGACAGGCCGTAGGTCATCTGTGTAAGGTCATTGGTGCCAAAGGACAGGAACGCCGCATGTTGCGCGATATCGCCCGCGCGCAACGCGGCACGCGGAGTTTCGACCATAACACCCAGTTTGAAGTCGAAATCACTGCCTTTCGCTGTCCGAACCTTGGCCGCAACTGCATCAATCCGGTTCTTGACCAATTCCACTTCGCGCTTGGCGGACACCAAGGGGATCATGATTTCCGGCGTGATGGAGCCACCGCGCCGGCCGACTTCGACCACCGCCTCAAAAATCGCCTGTGCCTGCATGTCGTAGATTTCAGGCAGAACTATGCCCAGACGCACCCCGCGCATCCCCAGCATCGGGTTGAACTCCGCCAATGCCTCGGCGCGGCGCGTTACTTCCGACAACGGGCGATCAAGCGCTTCGGCCAATTCGCGCAGACCGTCGCGGGAATGGGGCAGGAATTCATGCAATGGCGGGTCGAAAAGGCGGATACAAACCGGCAATCCCTGCATGATTTCAAAAAGTTGAACGAAGTCGTTGCGTTGCATCGGCAAGATACGGGCCAATGCGGCGGCGCGATCGCTTGCGGTGTCAGCAAAGATCATTTCCCGCATCGCGACAAGACGCGCTTCTTCGAAGAACATATGTTCCGTGCGGCAAAGCCCGATCCCCTGCGCGTTGAAATCCCGCGCGGTCTGGGCGTCCGACGGGGTGTCGGCATTGGCACGAATCCCGATGTCACGCGCGTCATCCGCCCAAGACAGCAAGGTGCGGAAAGCATCATCCAGCGCGGGCGGCAGCATTTCAACCGATCCGGCCAGCACCTCCCCTGTGGTGCCGTCGACGGTGATGAGATCTCCCGCCACCAGTGTACGGCCGGATTTCGTAACGATTCTAAGCTCTTTGGTGTCGAAGTTAAGATCAGTTGCCCCCACGATGCAGGGCAGCCCCAAGCCGCGTCCGATCACCGCCGCATGGCTGGTCATGCCGCCGCGTTCGGTCAGCACGCCGACCGCTGAATGCATGCCGCGGATATCTTCCGGCGCGGTCTCGCGGCGCACCAAAATACATTGCTCGCCCCGCGCAGCACTTGCTTGCGCGGCGGCGGAGGTGAAGACGATCCGACCGGTTGCCGCACCGGGAGAGGCGCCGATCCCGCGCACGATCACATCACGCGGGCCGCGCGGGTCGACTTGCGGATGCAGCAATTCCGACAGAGCGCGCGGTTCGACGCGCAAGACCGCCTCCTGATGGGTGATGATCTCATCCCGGGCCAGATCCACTGCGATCCGCAAACCGGCGCGGCTGGAGCGCGGCACGCGCACAGCATCAATGACCGCCAACTTACTGTCATCAATGGTGAATTCAATTTGCATCTCATCGCGCAGTTTCGCGCGACAGGCGGCGCCTTGCTGTGCGAGTCTCGCAAAAATTTCCGGTGCGATATCCTCAAGCGAAGGGCCCCGGGGATCCCGCGTCAGGTAAAGCGCATCCGCACCGCGCGCCTTGATATCGCTGCCCTGACTTTGTCCCAGAAAGCGGCCTGTGACTTGCGGCAACCCGGTGACCGGGTCGATGAACTGAATGGTGCCGCTGCCGGAAATCCCCTGACCGAAGCCTTGCGCCATTTCCTGCACCACGAGCCCCAGAGGCGCATCTGCCGGTGCGCCTTTCGATTGGCGGAGCAGGCGGGCCGAAGTACCTTCCCAAGCCCGCGCGACGGAGCGTAGCACCTCCGCCAGTTGTTGCGCCGGGTTTTCGGGGAAATCCTCCTCCATCTCGTCGCGGTACACCCGCAGAGCATTCCGCAGGGCTTCGGCAGACGGCTCCGCAATATCGAACATATCGGGGTCGAGCCTTGCGACTGAAATCGCGTATCTTTGCACGAATCGCAGATAGAGCGCGTCTGCCGCCGTCTGTCCTTGGGTTTTGACCAGTTCGGCATGGCGTTCGGCGTTCATTCCGATGTTGAGCACGGTCGACGGCCCCCCCCAATCCGGGTCTTGCGGACTGGGGCGCACGGAAACCAAAGGGCGCTTGCCGAAACACGCCAGAACGCCGTCACAATCCAGGGGACGCCCTGCCGCAATCGCGCGTACGGTTTCGGCAGGCAAAGCGACAGTGCGCGGCACCGGCAGGTCAAGCCGCACCAGACGTTGCAGGCATTTCGCGCGCCATCCGTGGGTCATCGTCGCGATCTTGGCCGAGGGCGTCACTTCGGAGAAATCTGAGATCAGATCGTGTTTCTGCACCGCGGCACCCTTATGATTTTCACGCGCAGCATACGCAGATCGGGGTATCGCGCAAGGATTACCGTCGGGTTTGTGGCCGAACGCCGGGGGTT
>NZ_JAKDLJ010000561.1 GCF_030452865.1 Pseudorhodobacter sp. | reverse complement strand
GGCACAATTGCGGCCCTGTTCGGATTTCTCGGGCGGGTGGCGGATGCGGGTGGCGCTGGCGGGGGTGCTGTTTGCGCAACCTGACTTCCTGCTGCTCGATGAACCGACGAACTACCTCGACCTGGAAGGCGCGTTGTGGCTGGAAAGTTACCTGGCGAAATACCCGCATACGGTGATCATCATTTCCCACGACCGCGGGCTGCTCAACCGCGCGGTTCAGGGGATTTTGCATCTGGATGAAAAGAAGCTGACCTATTGGACCGGCCCCTATGACCAGTTCGCCCGGCAAATGGCCGAACGCCGTGCGGTCTTGCAGGCCGAGGCCAAGAAGCAAGAGGCGCGGCGGGCGCATTTGCAGTCGTTCGTTGACCGCTTCAAGGCCAAGGCCAGCAAAGCCGTGCAGGCGCAAAGCCGGGTGAAGATGCTGGAAAAGATGGAAACCATCACCCCGCCCGAAGAGGCGCGCAAACAGGTGTTCACTTTCCCTGAACCGGAGGAATTGTCGCCCCCGATCATCAATCTGGATGGGGTGGCTGTCGGCTATGGTGGCCCGCCCGTGTTGCGCAACCTGTCGTTGCGGATTGATCAGGATGACCGCATCGCGTTGCTGGGGCGCAATGGTGAAGGAAAATCCACGCTGGCCAAGCTGTTGGCAGGTAAACTCAAACCAAGCATTGGCAAGATGACGCAAAGCAGCAAGCTGCGGATCGGCTATTTTGCGCAGCATCAGGTCGATGAATTGTTCATTGATGAAACCCCGTTGCAGCACTTGCAAAGGGTGCGGCCCGCCGAAGGTCAACCTCGTTTACGCGCGCGTCTCGCGGGGTTTGGATTGCTCGCCGATCAAGCGGAAACCGTGGTCGGGCGGTTGTCAGGCGGACAGAAGGCGCGATTGTCACTGCTGCTGGCGACTTTGGATGCGCCGCATCTGCTGATTCTGGACGAGCCGACCAACCACCTCGACATGGAAAGCCGCGAGGCATTGGTGGAGGCATTGACCACCTATTCCGGTGCTGTCATTCTGGTCAGCCATGACATGCACCTGCTGGGGCTGGTGGCAGACCGGCTCTGGCTGATCAAAGGGGGGGCAGTCGCACCCTATACGCAGGATCTGGAGGCGTATCGGCGGCAGTTGTTGGCAGGGGATGAGGATGCCAAACCGGCAAAACCGGTTGCCACGCCGCGAAAAGTCAGCCGTGATGAGGTGTTGAGTTTGCGCGCCGATGTGCGCAAATGTGAAGAGCGTTTGGAAAAGCTGAACCATATGCGCGACAAACTGGCGAAAAAGCTGGCCGATCCGGCACTTTATGAGCCTGAGCGGTTGGGAGAGATGGAGACCTGGCAGAAGAAATACGCCGAGGTGATGGAAGGGTTGGACCGGGCGGAGGCCATGTGGCTGCGCGCGCAGGAAAAGCTGGAAACTGCCGCCTGAATCTTTGCGAATTTTCGTCGAAAATTGTCTATCAGGTATTTGAACCAAGATGAAGACAGGCGACAGTGCCTTTATCCATGAAGGGAGAACCGGTGGAAAGCGCATTCCTGATCACGGCTTTTGCGACCTTGTTCGTCGTGATCGACCCCCCGGCGCTGATCCCGTTGTTCATCGCCCTGACCCCCGGGATGTCGTCTGAGCAGCGGCGGACCATCGGTCTGCATGCCTGCCTGATCGGGATCGGCATTCTGACGCTGTTCGGCCTTTTGGGTGAGGCGGTTCTGGGCTTCATCGGCATCTCGATGTCGGCCTTTCGCATTGCAGGGGGGATTTTGCTGTTCCTGACCGCGCTC
>NZ_JAKDLJ010000136.1 GCF_030452865.1 Pseudorhodobacter sp. | reverse complement strand
AAGCCAGCCCCGCGCCGATGATCCATGTCACCCGGATCACCTTTGCCGCATCAATCCCGTAAACCCCGGCAAGGGCAGGGTTCTCTGCCACCGCGCGCATCGCCCGCCCCGTCGCGCTGCGCGTGACCATCAGGTGCAGCGCAAACACCAGCACGGCGGTCACCCCGATCACCAAAAGCTGATCTGGTGTGGCGCGCATCCCGAATCCGATCGGTTTGGCGATTTGCAGCGCGTTAGTGTAGTATTCTGGCTTTGCCGTATAGATGAACTCCAACAGGGAGCGCAGAGCCATAGAAGCACCGAAACTCGCCATCACGATGATAATGGTTTCTGCGCCGCGCGCCCGCAACCGCCCGAACAATATCCGATCCAGACCAAGAGCCAAAAGCACGGTCAACGCCATGCCGCCCAGCATGGCCAGCGGCAAGCCAAGCCCAAAGCTGAAGGGTTTTAGCGGCGCGCCAAGCCCGGTCAGCATCCCGCCTAGAAATCCTGCGATGGACAGGGTGAAATACGCCCCCCATGCCAGAAAATCGCCATGCGTGAAGTTTGCAAAGCGCAGGATCGAATAGGCCAGCGTCAAGCCAATCGCGCCCAAACCGATGGTGGAGCCTGAAATCAACCCCTCAACAATCGCTTGCGGGTTCATGCGCTTGCCTCGTCGCGTTGACCAAGGAACAGCCGCCCGAGCAGCGCACCGTCATGCAAAGCCTCGGTTGGCCCATCATGCGCCAGTTGTCCGTCGACCAGAACCAAGGCGCGCTTGGTGATCGCCAAGGCCGCGCGCACGTTTTGTTCTACGAGGATCAGTGTCACGCCCCGAGCGGCAATTCGCGCCAAAGTGTCGAACACCTGCGCCACCAATTTCGGCGATAGACCCGCCGAGGGTTCATCCAGCATCAAAACCTCCGGCTCCGTAAGCAGTGCGCGCGCGGCTGCGAGCATCTGGCGCTGACCGCCGGACAACGCACCAGCCACCTCCGCAGGGCGTGTGCCGAGGTCGGGGAACATCTCGAACATCGCGTCAATCCGCTGGGCACGCGCGGTTTTCGGCAGCAGTTCCGCCGCGATTTGCAGGTTTTCGCGGATGGTCAGACTGGCAAAGATATTCTCTGTCTGCGGCACAAAGCCCAAACCCTGCCGCACCAGCGCATGACTGCGCAACCCGGTCACATTCTTGCCGCCAAGGCTCACATGCCCACCATGCACCGGCACTTGCCCGGCCAAAGCCTTGATCAAGGTGGATTTTCCTGCACCATTCGGTCCCAGAACGCAAACGGTCTCACCCTGCGCCACATTGAAGCTGACGCCTTTCACGATGGACAGATCAGGGTCATAGCCCGCCCGCAAGTCTTGTACCGAAAGCGCGGTCATGCCGGCATCCCTTCAAGATATACGTCGATCACATCGGCACGGGCGGACACTTCGGCGGGCGACCCTTCGGCGAGTTTTGACCCTGCCGCCATCACGATGACATGCGGGCAAAGCCGGGCGATCATTTCCATATTATGCTCGATCAGCAGAACGGCGACGCCTTGCGCATTGATCGCCTGAATCCGGTCGATGATCAGGTCCAGCAGCGCCGGATTGACCCCCGCGGCGGGTTCATCCAGCAAAATGACGCGCGGTTTCGCCATCATCACGCGCGCCAGTTCCAGTAGTTTGCGCTGCCCGCCAGAAAGCACGGCGGCGGGTTGGTCAGTCAGATGGTCCAATGATAGGAATTTCAGAATATCGCGGGCGCGGGCGGTGTTTTCTGCCTCAACCGCCCGAACGCGGCGCGGGGACAACAGGGCGGTCAAAACCGCTTCCCCCGGTTGATTCTGCGCTGCGGTCAAAATGTTTTCCAGGAGTGTCATACGCGGAAACGGGCGTGGGATTTGAAAGGTGCGGCCAAGCCCCGCGCGCAGCCGTGCCTCGGCGGGCGAGTGACTCAGGTCAGTACGATCAAGGGTGATACTCCCAGCGTTCAACGGCAAAGACCCGGACAACAGGTTGAACAAGGTGGATTTTCCCGCTCCGTTCGGCCCGATCACCCCCAAAATCTCCCCCTCGTCCAGCGCCAGGGACATATCACGCACGACCTGCAAACCGCCAAAACTCTTGCACAGACCTTGTGCGAAAAGCAGGGGATCGGGCGATTTCATTGACGTTTCCATAAAGTTGATCAATTATCATTAATCATTTACAACATCACGTTTCAAGCTTAAAGTAAAGCATGAATCACTCTGGGGGCTCGAATGCGAAGCAGCGAGACTTGGGCGGAAAGCGGTCTTGATCGGCTTGCGCCGATCGGGCGCGAAACCGTGCAGGACCGGATCTATCGCCAGTTGCGCGTGGCGCTGATCTGCGGCGGTTTTGACGCGGGAGAGGTGTTTCTGGCCGGTGATCTGGCGACCAGAATGTCGGTATCATCAATGCCAGTGCGCGAAGCCCTTGCGCGGCTGGTCAGCGAACGCGCGTTGGAGGCGATGCAGAACCGCCGGGTGCGGGTGCCGCTACTGACGATTGACCGCGCACGCGATATTGCAGCGGCGCGCAGCCTGATCGAAAGCGACCTTGCGCAGCGGGCGATTGGGCATATCACCGGCGACGATCTCGCCACCCTCGATGAACTCACCCGGACATATGAGGCGGCGAAAGACCCGCGCGATGTCGCGCATCTGAACCACGCTTTCCACTTTGCGATCTACGAAAAGGCCGGGTCTTCGGTTTTGCTCCCCTTTGTCGAAAGCCTTTGGATGCAGGCGGGGCCATATGTGCGGGCGGCGGCGCGGCTGCACAGCCCGCTGACCGACCCGTCGGCGACCATGCACCATCACGGCATTTTGCAGGCGCTCCGGGCGGGCGATGCCTTGGATGTCGTGCGTGAACTCAATGCCGATATCCAGCGCGCATTCACAATTCTGGAACGCGCAGCGCCGGAGTTTTGGGCAGAACAGGCGGAGGCAGCATGAGCGACAGTTTCGATCTGTGGGATTTGCGGGTGGAAGTAGTCGCCCCGGCAGGTGCAAAGCTGTGGTGCAATGCCAAGGTGGGCGATTATTTTGAGTTGCGCGGCGAGATGATGTTTCTGCCGGAAGGGCAGGGGATGTCGATTTACTCGCTCGCCTCGGTCTTGCCTTTGCTGGCCGCCAAACAGCGCATGACGCATCCGAACGACTGGATGAGCACGGATGCCGAAATCGCCTGCCCGGACCCGAATTGCCCGTCCCGCCTGCGGATCACCCGTATCGGCAAACGCGGGTTCAACCACGCTGATACCACGGCTGTTTCCTTGGAAGGCGCACAAGATGCAAACCGTTGATCTGGCCCCCGGCCACCGCATTTCCCGCGTGATCAAAGGCGGTTGGCAGCTTGCAGGCGGGCATGGCGCGATTGACCATGTGCAGAGCATTGCCGATATGGTGGCCTTTGCCGAGGCTGGCATCACCACTTTCGACTGTGCCGATATCTATACCGGGGTGGAGGCGCTGATTGGCGAATTTCGTGCCTCTTACCGCAACAGCCACGGTGCGGAAGCCTTGGAGGCGATCAAGGTGCATACGAAATTCGTCCCCGATCTTGGCAACCTCGCCACCATCACCCGCGCTGATGTGGCAGCGGCGATTGACCGCTCGCTTTCGCGTTTGGGGATGGAGCAGTTGAACCTCGTGCAGTTCCATTGGTGGGATTATGAGGTGAACCGGCAAGTTGAAGTGGCGACATGGCTGGCCGACCTGCGCCAAGCTGGCAAAATCGCCAATATCGGCGGCACCAATTTTGACACCACCCAAACCCAGCGGATATTGGCGGCCGATGTGCCTTTGGTCTCGATGCAGGTGCAATACTCGTTGATTGATGATCGGCCCGGACGCGACATGCTGGCGCTGGCGAAGGCGCAAGGGTTCCAGTTCCTGTGCTATGGGTCGGTCGGAGGCGGGTTGTTTTCGGAACGCTGGCTTGGCGCAAAGGAACCGGTGGAGCCGTGGGAAAACCGCTCTCTGGTCAAATACAAGCTGATTGTGGATGAATTCGGCGGTTGGGCGTTGTTTCAGGAGCTTTTGCAATGCCTGTCGGGTATCGCCAAACGCCACGGCAGCGATATCGCCAGCATCGCAAGCCGGGCGGTTCTGGCGCGTGATCAGGTCGCCGCAGTGATCGTCGGTGCGCGCAACCGCGACCATCTGGCGCGCAATCTTGCCATCCCCGATATTCCGCTGACCGCGCAGGATTTCGCGCAAATCAACGCAGTTCTGGCCCGCGCCCATCCGGTGCCGGGAGATGTTTACAGCTTGGAACGCGACCGCAGCGGCAGGCATGGTGCGGTGATGAAATACAACCTGAACAAGGAAGGGCATTGAATGGATATCCTCGCCGCCGCCCGCGCCGAAGTCATCAACCGCCATGCGTTCTTCGTCGGTTGGTTCACCGGAAAACTGCCCGAGAGCGCGATGGAAGACTCGGCCCGTGCTTTTGCGACCGATATGCAAATGATCGTGCCGGATGGGCAGATGATTGGCGCTGCCGAAGTTGTGACGATGCTGCGCAGCGCGCGCAGCAAACGCGGCCCCGATTTCGCGATCCGGGTAGAGATGCGGGAGGCGCGGCTGTTGGGCGATGCGGCGCTGATCGTGTACGATGAGCATCAGGTCATCGAAGGCGCCAAAACCGCACGCCGATCCTCGGCCCTGTTTACCGCTGACCCTGCCGCGCCTGAAGGCGTGGTCTGGCGGCACCTGCAAGAAACGTGGCTTCCAAACGAATAATAAACACCAACAAGGAGAGAGAAAATGACACTGTTCAAAACACCCGGCCTCGCGGCGGCCCTTCTTTGCGCCACCACACTTGGTGCGCAGGCTTGCGATGTCACCATCGGCATGGTGATGGAATTGACCGGACCTGCTGGTGCTTACGGCCAGGCAGGCGCGAAATCGGTGGAAATGGCGTTTCGCGATATCAATGAGGCAGGCGGCGTGCTGGGCTGCCAGTTGGTGACTGACACCCGTGACAGCCAAAGCCAAGGCAACGTCGCCGTGGATCAGGCAACGCAGCTTGTGAACATCAAGCAGGTTCCGGTGATCATCGGCGGCATCATTTCCTCGGTCTCGATCCCGATCCTGACCTCGGTAACGGCACCTGCCAAAGTGGTGCAAATGTCACCCGCGTCGTCGTCGCCGACACTGACGCAACTGGCGCGCGATGGTAAAACCGGCGGATACTTCTTCCGCACCATCACCTCTGACGCGCTGCAAGGCATTGCGGCGGCGAAATATGCGATGGATTCGGGGCTGAAGAAAATGGCGCTGATCCATGTGAACAACGATTTCGGGCTGAACATGGCGCGCGAGTTTACCGCCGCTTACACCGCGATGGGCGGCACCATCACCTCCACCACGCCCTATAACGAAAACCAGCCGAACTATGGCGCCGAAGTGACAGCGGCAATGGGAGGGGAGCCGGAGGCGCTTTACCTGATCTCCTACCCCGTTGATGGCGCGACAATCGCGCGGGCGTGGATTTCGCAAGGTGGCCCGCAGAAATTCCTGCTGAATGATGGCATGAATTCTACCGATTTCATCACGGCAGTTGGCGCGGAATATCTGGAAGGGGCTTACGGCACCTCATCCGGCACGACCGAAACGGCGTCCACCAAGTACTTCTATGACAATTATGCGGCAATGTCGGGCGGGATCGAACCATCAGCCCCGGCGGCGGATCGGTCCTACGATGCGGGCGCGATTATCGGGCTTGCCGTGGCCAAGGCGGGCAAAGCCGAATCCACCGCGATCCGCGATGCCATTCGCAGCGTGGTCGATCCGAAAGGTGAGGTGATCTATGCCGGTCCGGAGGAGTTCAAGAAAGCGCTGGCGCTGATCGCCGAAGGCAAACCGATCAACTATCAGGGCGTGATCGGCAACGTCGCCTTTGACGAATATGGCGATATTTCCGGCCCGTTCCGTCTGTGGCAGATCAAAGGTGGTGAGGTTGTGACCACAGGCGAGATGAGTGCCGAAGACGTGGCCGCTGCCAAAGCTGAAATCAAGTAAGCAGCGGCAAAACAACACTGGCGCGCGCTGGCCATTGGTCATGCGCGCGCCTTTCGTTATTCTGGCCTTATGTCATCGCCATATCTGGCCCTAAGCAGTTCCGCGCATATGGCCGATTATTGGCCGCAGATATCATCGCATTCCCGGTGAACCCGGCCAATGCCCCCGTTTTCCAATAGGTGACCCGATGCAGAACATGACTCAAAGCAATGATATGTCTGGCGTGATCGAAGCGGACCGCGCCCATATCTGGCACCATCTGGTGCAGCATAAACCGTTTGAAACCAACGATCCCCGGATCATCGTTGAGGGCAAGGGCCTGCGGGTCTGGGATGCCAAGGGCAAGGAACTTATCGACGCGGTGTCGGGCGGTGTCTGGACCGTGAACGTCGGCTATGGCCGCGAAAGCATTGCCAAAGCGGTCTATGACCAGTTGGTGAAGATGAACTTTTATGGTGGCTCGGTCGGCTCGGTACCCGGCGCGTTGTTTGCGCAAAAGCTGATCGAGAAAATGCCGGGGATGAGCCGGGTTTTCTACGCGACCTCCGGCTCTGAGGCGAATGAAAAAGCCTTCAAGATGATCCGCCAGATCTCTGCCCGGCATCACGGCGGCAAGAAATACAAGATCCTGTATCGCAACCGCGATTACCACGGCTCCACCCTCGCCACCATGTCGGCAGGCGGCCAGAATGAGCGGAATGAGCAATACGGCCCCTTTGCGCCCGGCTTCGTCGAGGTGCCGCATTGCATGGAATACCGCAAGCAGTGGGACGTTGAAAACTACGGCCTGCGGGCGGCGGATGCGATTGAGGAAGTGATCCTGCGCGAAGGCCCGGATACCGTGGGTGGGTTGTGCCTTGAGCCGGTCACGGCAGGCGGCGGTGTGATTACGCCACCTGAGGGATATTGGGAGCGGGTGCAGGAGATTTGCCAGAAATACAACGTCTTGCTTCATATCGACGAAGTGGTCTGCGGCATGGGCCGCACCGGCACCTGGATGGGCTATCAAAACTATGGCATCAAGCCGGATTTTGTGAGCTTGGCGAAAGGCGTGGCTTCTGGCTATGCCGCAATTTCCTGCATGGTCACGACGGAAAAAGTGTTTGAGATGTTCAAGGACGATCCCAACGATCCAATGTCCTACTTCCGCGATATCTCCACCTTTGGCGGTTGCACTGCGGGGCCAGCGGCGGCATTGGAAAACATGCGGATTCTGGAGGATGAAGACCTGCTTGGCAACACGCTGCGGATGGAAAAGCGTCTGATGGGCAACCTGCACAACCTGATGGACCGGCACCGGGTCATTGGCGATGTGCGCGGCAAGGGCTTGTTCTGCGGCGCGGAACTGGTGGCGGATCGTGGCACCAAGGAACCAGCGGCCGAAACCAAGGTCGCCGCCGTGGTCGCCGATTGCGCCGCGCAAGGCGTTCTGATCGGCATGACCAACCGGAGTCTAACGGGCCTGAACAACACGCTTTGCCTGTCACCCGCGCTGATCGCCACAGCGGATGACATTGACCAGATCACCCACGCGATCGACAAGGCATTGACCAAAGTATTTTCCTGACGAGGAAAGCACGTCTTGTTTGGAACAGCAAAATGCCCGGATAATCGCCACCGATTGTCCGGGCATTTCATTCGGGATCGACACAGATGCCCTTCAATGCACCTCGATCCTACTGCTCAGATGATTTGTTCGCGAATATATCCGTTGTCTCCCAAGCGCGGATCGTCCCCCAATACATTAATAAGGCAGGCTTTTTGTGAATGATTGATCTTTGGGGGGCTGGTTTCAGAAATTCTTTTGATTTTGGTCGGCCTCTTGGGACGATCGCTATTCATCGGTGGCCCTGCTTGCAACGATCACGGCCCGGATACGTCCGCTGAAACAAGTCATCCTGAACCAACACACCCCGAACCAACACC
Organism: Pseudorhodobacter sp.; assembly: GCF_030452865.1. Lineage (GTDB taxonomy): Bacteria > Pseudomonadota > Alphaproteobacteria > Rhodobacterales > Rhodobacteraceae > Pseudorhodobacter. The sequence continues at coordinate 349 of NZ_JAKDLJ010000136.1, read as the reverse complement.
CGACGGACCCACTGAGCCGATTTTCTGTACTGATGGTGCGGAGCGGCTTGACGGCGGCCTTGGCCCGGATCAGATCCATGGTCTGGCAGGCAATGGCAGGCTGTTTGGTGGTGATTTTTGCCGTGAGGCTGGCACCCCCGCAAGCGATACGCTTTAAGGTGGTTCCGGAAATGCCATTTCGACCGGCGGCGCGGGAATGACCTGATCTTTGGTGCCAGCGGCAATGACAGCGTTTAAGGTTGGGGTGACGACGATACCGTTGACGGCTGACAGAACAATGATTTCTCAACGGGAACGAGGGTAACGACACCAATTTTGGCGGGGCCGGGGATGACCGGATCTGGCAGGT
>NZ_JAKDLJ010000135.1 GCF_030452865.1 Pseudorhodobacter sp. | reverse complement strand
TCGACCGCTCCGCCGTGACTTTTCAAGCCGTTATGACCAAGGCTGATAAAGTCAGCAAAGCGGAACTTGAAAAGAACATCGACATCACCCGCGCCGCCCTGGCGAAACATCCGGCGGCGTTTCCGGAATTGATCGTCACCTCTGCCGAAAAAGGTTTGGGCGTCGAAACTCTGCGCGCGACAATCGCCACATTGCAGTAGGTGGCACCCGCCCCTTGGCAGAAGCGTCCAAAGCCGCTACCAAACAATATCAACGGGACACCAGCCAGATGAAAAAGCAGTTAGCCAACATGCGTGATTCCATCGCCACCGCCCGGACTCTGAATGAGGCGCTCCCCTATTTGCAGCGCTATTCCGGTGCAATTGTTGTCGTAAAATTTGGCGGCAACGCCATGGGTGACGCGGAAGCGATGGAGGAGTTTGCACAGGACATTGTTTTCATGCGGCAAGTGGGCCTGAACCCGGTAGTCGTGCATGGTGGCGGCCCGATGATCAACAGCCTTCTGGCCAAACTCGGGATCAAATCCGAATTCATACGCGGCAAGCGCGTGACCGATGCGGCGACGGTTGAAGTCGTGGAAATGGTGCTGTCGGGGCTTGTAAACAAGCGGATCGTGCAGGCGATCAACGATGCAGGCGGGCGCGCTGTCGGCATTTCCGGCAAGGACGATGACCTGATGGTTTGCGATTATGACGATCCGGAGTTGGGATTCGTCGGGCGGCCGCGCGATATGCGGGTGCAGGTGCTGCGCGATATGTTCAACGCCGGGATCATTCCGGTCGTCGCCCCGGTTGCTCCCGGTGATCATGGTGAGACGTTCAACGTCAATGGAGACACCGCCGCGGGGGCGATTGCGGGTGCGCTGAAAGCCGACCGTTTGCTGCTGTTGACCGATGTATCCGGCGTGAAAAATGCGGAGGGTGAAGTGATCACACAACTGACCCCCGAAGAAGTGCGCGATCTGACCGAAAAAGGCGTGATTGCGGGCGGGATGATCCCGAAAACCGAAACCGCCTTGATGGCGATCGAACAGGGGGTGCGCGCGGTTGTTATCCTTGACGGTCGTATTCAGAATGCCTGTTTGCTGGAACTGTTCACCGATCACGGTGCAGGCTCATTGATCCGCTCCGCCACAGTCGCGCCGCGGGTGACGCCCCGCGACGAATGATCGAACTTGCCGCAATTGAGGCAAAGCTGACCCCGCACAACCTTGCGGTGATGGGCGGGTTCGCCTGTGACGACGACCCTGCTCTGCCTTCGGGAACGCAAACCCTGCTGCTGCTTGGTCCGGCAGAACCCGGATTTTGGTCGCGTCTGATCGGCGCGCCGGAATGGCGTGACCGGCAACCTGACCCGATTGACCGCTGGTCACGGCGCATCATTTGCCAGATTGCGTACGACTTCAGCGCAGAGGCGCTGTTTCCCTTTGGCGGCCCGCCGTGGTATCCTTTTCATCAATGGGCGATCCGATCCGGGCAGGCGTGGGACAGCCCCGTGCGGCTGCTGGTCCATGCGAAAATGGGGCTTTTCGCCTCCTATCGCGGGGCCTTGGCGCTGCAAGAACGCGTCAGTCTGCCGACGCCACCTGCCTCGCCCTGCGAAGCCTGCGCGACGAAACCTTGCCTCACCGCCTGCCCGGTATCGGCGCTGACAAAGGAAGGGTACGATCTGCCGAAATGCGACGGATTCCTCGACACTTCCGAAGGGCAGGATTGTATGAATAATGGCTGCGCTGTCCGTCGCGCTTGCCCATTGTCGCAAGCCTATGCAAGACTGCCCGAACAATCCGCCTATCACATGAGGCAATTTCACAAATGACCAAACGCTTGATCCTGACCCGCCATGCAAAATCCGCCTGGAACGACCCATTGACACCTGACCATGACCGCCCGCTGAATGAACGCGGTCACTTGGCCGCTGCCGATCTTGGGCAATGGCTCAACTCCCGAGGGTATATCCCGCAGGAGGTGCTTTGCTCCGATGCACTGCGCACGCGCCAGACCTATGACGGCATCGCTGCAAATTTGATCGGGGCGCCTGAAGTGACCCTGAAGCCGACGCTTTACAATGCAGCCGCCGATGTGATGCTGGCAGTTTTGCGCCATGCAACGGCGGAGACCGTACTGATGATCACGCACAACCCCGGCATTGCAGAGTTTGCCAGCCGCCTTGTCGCGCGCGCGCCCGTCAGTTCTGAGTTTCAGCGGTATCCAACCGGCGCCACGCTGGTCGCGGAGTTCATGGTTGAAAGCTGGAAAGACATCGGTTTTGGAAGTGCAGCCACGTTGGATTTCGTGGTTCCGCGTGAGATTGTAGCCTGAAACCACCGCCAAAATCGAAAAGGCCCAACCGAATGGTTGGGCCATTTCGTAAGTTCAAACGCGCTCAGTGGCCCAGGATTTGGCTCAGGAACAGCTTTGTCCGTTCTGACTGCGGGTTGTTGAAGAAGTCATGCGGGTTGTTCTGTTCGACGATCTGGCCCTGATCCATGAAGATGACCCGGTTCGCAACCGCCTGCGCAAAACCCATTTCATGCGTGACGCAGAGCATGGTCATGCCTTCTTCGGCCAGTTCGATCATCGTATCCAGCACCTCCTTGATCATCTCCGGATCAAGCGCCGAGGTCGGTTCATCAAACAGCATGATCCGTGGCTTCATGCACAGCGAACGCGCGATGGCCACCCGCTGTTGCTGCCCGCCCGAAAGCTGACCGGGATATTTAAGTGCCTGTTCCGGGATTTTCACCTTTTCCAGATAGTGCATCGCGACCTCCTCCGCTTCCCGCTTCGGGGTCTTGCGAACCCAGATCGGTGCGAGCGTGAGGTTTTCAAGGATGGTCAGATGCGGGAACAGGTTGAAGTGCTGAAACACCATCCCAACCTCTGACCGCACCTTGTCGATGTTCTTCAAATCGCTCGTCAACTCTGTTCCATCAACGATAATCTGCCCGGCCTGATGTTCCTCCAGCCGGTTGATACAGCGGATCAGGGTCGATTTGCCCGATCCCGAAGGGCCAGCGATGACAATCCGCTCCCCCCTATTCACCGTCAGGTCGATATCGCGCAAGACGTGGAATGTACCGTACCATTTGTTCATATTCGATATCTGGATCGCAACCTCTTCGCTGACCTGCATCTGGTCACGATTAACTTTGCGTTCAGTCACGGCTGCTGTCGTAGCTTCTGACATTTCAGGCTCCCTTAACGGTGATCGGTTTTCAACTTGCCTTCAAGATACTGCGAGTACCGGGACATGCTGAAACAAAAGATGAAGAAACAAAGCGCGATGAAGCCGTAAAGCTCCCATACGATGCCGTTCCAGTTGCTGTCGGCGCGAATGGCACTTGAAAGGCCAATCGGGTCCAGAATACCGATGAAGACAACCAGCGTGGTATCCTTGAACAAGCCGATAAAGGTGTTCACGATACCCGGAATCGAGATTTTCAACGCCTGCGGCAAAAGGATCAACCGTTGTGCCTTCCAGTAGTCGAGGCCAAGCGCATCCGCCGCCTCATACTGCCCGCGCGGCAAGGCGGCAAAGCCCCCGCGTACCACTTCGGCGATATAGGCCGCAGAGAACAACGTCACCATGATGATGACCCGCAGCAGGATATCAAAGTTGGTCCCCGGCGGCAGAAAGTAGTTCAGCAGCAAGGACGCGGTGAACAGCAGGGTAATCAGCGGCACCCCGCGAATAAACTCGATAAACCCGACGCTGATCCATTTCACCAGCGGCATGTCGGACTGACGGCCAAGGCAAAGCAGAATCCCAAGAGGCAACGACATTACGATGCCGGTGACGCCGATGATGATTGACACGGTGAACCCGCCGAGTTCATGCGATTTCACATGCTGAATCTTCAGTGGCAGGATTTGGGCCAGTTCGCTGCTCAGTGGGCCAGACAAAAACACCCACCACAGCACTGTCGCCACAACCGCACCTATTACGGCGAACAGGTCCGACACGCGCCGGAGCAGAACAAATGCGACATAGCCCACCACAAAGCCCAGAAGTACGCAGATGGTGAACCAGATGGTCCCGCCCCAGATCAACCAGAACGCCAGTGCCGGGAAGATCGCCGAGAACCAAAGCATCTTGCGCGGAACACCCGCAAACAGGATCGGCGCGATGGCAACCAGCATAAGTACAAAGGTCAAGACCGGCCGCCAGTAGATCTCCGGTGGGTAGAAACCGAATATAAGTTGGTGCCAACGGTCCTTGATAACGCCAAAGCAAGCGCCACTTTCGCCATTCAAAATCTCCCGACATTCGGAAAGCGACCCTGCATTCCAAATCGAATGGAGGAGCCAAGGCCCGATTGCCCTGACCAGAACATAAACGATAAGAATCGAAAGGATCGTCAAAATTATGTTCAGCGGCCCCGACAGAAGGTTTTCCCGCAGCCAACGAATCGCACCGACTTGGTTGCTGGGTGGCGATTTTTCCGGCAGCATCGAGTCACGAACATAAGCGACGGTTTGGCTATGTGTATCGCTCATCTCAACGCTCCCTCAACATGATGGAATTGTTGTAAACGTTCATGCTGCCGGAAATGATCAAGCTGATCACCAGATAGGTCAGCATCATCAACATCATACATTCCAATTCCCGCCCGGTCTGGTTCAGCGTGATGCCGCCCAGCGTCGCGCGCAGATCCATATAGCCAACAGCCAGCGCAAGAGATGTGTTCTTGGTGATGTTGAGATATTGCGAAATCAACGGCGGCATGATGACACGCAACGCCTGCGGCAAGATCACCAGACTCATCGTGCGACCGGGGCGCAGGCCCAAAGCGAAAGCTGCCTCTGATTGCCCTTTTGAGATCGCAAGGATGCCCGCGCGCACAATTTCGGCGATGAACGCGCCGGTATAGAGCGTCAGCGCAAGCCACATCGCGATGAAGGAGTTGCGCACGAACAATCCGCCGGAGAAGTTGAACCCTTTAAGGACCGGCAGTTCCAGATGCGCGCCCATTGCGATCATGGCAAGGATCAACGGGCCAAACAGGATCAACAAGGATTTCCACCAGGTCACCGGGCGGTCACCGGTCGACTCCTGCGTTGCCGCAGCACTGTGCTGCAAAGCCCGGTAGCCAAACACACTTGCGATAATGATTGCGATCAAAACCAGTGAGTTGACCCCGACCGTCAGCAAGCCAAGATTCACATCGCCCAGACTGCGGGAAAACAGGATACTTGGCAGATAGGAGCCGCGATTGGTAATCGCCATGCTGTCGAACATGAACATCGACGCGCTGGGATTGTCGCCGCGGAACTGATTTGGTGACGGAGTGATTTCGGTCAGCACCGCATAGATCACAAGGATCCACAACAGAAGCGGGATATTGCGGAACATTTCGACATAGGCCGCCATCAATTTGGAAATGATCCAGTTGTTGGAAAGCCGCAGCACGCCCGCCATCACCCCAACCACAGTCGCGGTGATGCAGGCAACGGCCGCCAGAACAAGCGTATTCAGCAGGCCGACAACCCAAGCCACCCAATGCGGGCTGTCATTGGTATAATCGACGAGCCTTTGGTTGATGTCATAGCCGGCCCGCGCCCAAAGGAAGCTGAAGTCGATGTCCTTGCCCTTTTCGGCAAGATTGGCCAGCGTGTTGTCAATCAGCCAAGCGGCCCCTGCCATCATCAGGAAAAGAAAGATGATCTGGATCGTGATTGAACGATACCGCGTATCGTAAATGAGCATGCTCAAACGAAAGGAGCTGCCCTGCGTTTCCGACATCATTGCCATTTGAATTCCCCGTTGCCTCTGAGTTGGCGCTTTTTCGCGCTCTGATGCGGGCATGACCCTGCCAAGCATCCATCAGATTTTGTCAATTTCCTTGGAAAAAGGGCGCACCAGTGGTGCGCCCTTTTCGGTGCCGATCCTACCGGAAGGGCGGGGAATACTGCAACCCACCTTGGGTCCACAGCGCGTTCAAGCCACGCGCCAGACCGATCGGGGTTGATTCACCGATGTTTGCGGCGAAGATTTCGCCGTAATTGCCACCAGCGGCAATCGCGCGCTTGGACCATTCCTTGTCCAGCCCGAACATACCGCCAAGATCTTCCTCGGATGACCCGAGCATACGGTTGATTTCCGGGTTGGTGGTGCCTTTCGACAACTCATCAATATTCGCCGACGTGATCCCAAACTCTTCTGCTGCGACCAAGGCATTCAACGTCCAGCGAACGATATCTGCCCACTGATCGTCACCCTGCGCCACCAACGGGCCGAGCGGCTCTTTGGAAATGATTTCCGGCAGAATGATGTGGTTTTCCGGGTCTGCGAAAGTTGCCCGCGTTGCGGCAAGCCCTGACGCGTCGGTGGTGTAGGCATCGCAGGCACCAGCCAGATACTGCTGCTGTGCTTCGGCGTTGGTTTCAATCGGAACCGGCTCATACTTCATGTTGTTTGTCTTGAAGTAGTCAGCAAGGTTCAACTCAGTGGTGGTGCCGGTCTGGATACAAACCGTCGCGCCATCAAGCTCTTTCGCGGACGATACACCCATCGACTTCTTGATCATGAAGCCCTGGCCATCGTAATAGTTGATGCCAGCAAAGGTGAACTTCAAGTCAACATCACGGCTGAAAGTCCATGTGCTGTTGCGGGCCAGAAGGTCAATCTCACCCGAGGCGAGCGCGGTGAAGCGGGTCTGACCGGTGGTCGACACAAATTTGACTTTCTTCGGGTCTTTCAGGACAGCGGCGGCAACAGCGCGGCAGATCGCCACGTCAAAACCCTGCCATTCACCAGCGGAATCCGGTGCCGAGAAGCCGTTGACGCCGGTGGAGACGCCGCAGTTCAATACGCCACGCGCCTGAACCTCTTCCAACACGGTCGCGGATGCAGCGCCAGCAACCAATGTCGCGGCTGCGGTCAGTGCCCCTACGAATACGGTTTTTTTCATTGATAATCCTTCCTGATTGCCCACCTGTTTTCAGGTGGTGTTTTTGCTCCCTTACCCCGATATTCGAGGCGAAACTGATTTAGGGTTTCCCCGTTAATCGAGCACAGTTTCGTCTGAACCGCTTTCAAAGGTCAAGCGAAAGGCACGATATTTCGCAAGATAGCATGATTTCGTCCCGTTAACCGGCAGGTTTTGCAAGAACCGGGCGGCTGACGCGACGTCTTGGCAATATTGTTACCCACACAAATCAAAGAATCGTGCGGCGTGCAGCAATGCCACGCGCTTGACCGTATCGGATTCGACGGCCTCGTCGTCCGCGCCCCATTGCTCTGTCTGCCAGGTCTCATCCAGACGCGACAGTGCAAATCCTGTCTCCGCGGATAGGTGCTTGCGGGCAATCGCATGCGCCAGAACCAAAGAACCGCTGATCGCCACAAGGTCGTGAAACGCCGACAGATGAAACGCGGTTTGCGCCTTAATCGGTTGCGCCAAGGCGTCCAGACTGGTCAGCGGTTGGGCCACAGGCATGACGCCTCCGGTCACGACAAGGCGCGCGCCGAGTTCCGCCACCGCCCAGGCCAAAACCGGATCCCACAACTGCGCCTGCCGGGCGACCAGTTCCTGCGGCGCAACGGCTCGGTAACACAGCAGATCCGAACCACCATATTCCGCCAGCATCCCCGCCACGGCGGCGAATTGTGGTGTCACCTTGTCGAGCGCTGAATTTGCGGTGCGCGTAAAGGGCATGGTTTCGGGGGCGACCTTCTCGCCCTGCGCCTGCCATTCCGCAGCGACTTCGGCGGCGAGAGTACGGGTTGGCACCCAGAATGCCGCCTTGGCCGGGGTCTTGATCGCGCGGCCGTCAAGCGTGACGGTGAACCCCTGCGCCGTCTCGCTCACCTCTGCGCGCTTCCAGAACCGTTTCGGTGCCCAAACGCTCATTCACCCCCCCCGAACGGGTCGGCGGGCACATCGTTCACACCCCAGTCCAGCGCCTTCCACGTCCGCGCCATATGGTCCGGCAACGGCGCGGTAAAGGTCATCATCTTTTTGGTAATCGGGTGTTCAATAGTCAGGGACCGCGCGTGCAAGTGCAGCTTGCGGCTGATCTCCCCTCCGATGGAAGCGCCCCAACCATCGCCTTGATTTTCCACACCGGAACCGCCGTATTTGCCATCTCCAAGGATCGGATGGCCAAGCTCTGCCATATGCGCGCGCAGTTGATGGGTGCGCCCGGTGACCGGTTCCAGCGCCATCCACGACAGGCGGGAGCCAAGGAACCACAGCACGAAGAAATCCGTTTGCGCGCGCTTGGCGTCCGGGTAATCAGCCATCTTGGCCGGATGAATACAGATCATCTTTTCGCCTTCGCCGCCCCTGCCCCGCCCCGCCGCCTTCATCA
>NZ_JAKDLJ010000134.1 GCF_030452865.1 Pseudorhodobacter sp. | reverse complement strand
CATGTGACCGGAGCCTGCGACCGGTTTGCCGGAAATACTGTCGATCCGGCACAGAGCCTCCTCATACTCCAACAAAAGTGATTCGTGGCTGGTGTAGAAATCCACTTTCGAGAGTTGGTAGGCGGTTTCACCATTGACCCCCGCCGCCGACATGAAGTCGAGCGCGTCGGAAATGCGGTTGGACAGCTCTCGGTAGCGTTCGGCCTTGTCATGTTCGGCAAAACCAAGCGTCCAGGAATGGACGCGGTGGATATCGGCAAAGCCGCCGGTTGAAAATGCGCGCAGAAGGTTCAGGCTCGCCGCCGCCTGGGTATAGGCCTGCAACATCCGCTTCGGGTCGGGGACGCGGCTATCCTGCGTCGCCTCAAACCCGTTGATGATGTCGCCCCGGTAGCTGGCGAATTCTTCACCATTGATCACTTCGGTCGGGGCCGAACGTGGCTTGGCGAATTGCCCGGCCATGCGGCCGACCTTGATCACCGGAACCTTCGCACCGTAGGTCAAGACCACTGCCATTTGCAGCATGACGCGAAAAGTGTCGCGGATGTTGTCGGCGGAAAATTCAGCGAAGCTTTCGGCGCAATCACCGCCTTGCAACAGAAACGCCTTGCCTTCGGACGCCAATCCCAACTGCTGTTTCAACCGGCGCGCTTCGCCGGCAAACACCAGCGGCGGGTATTTCGCAAGCTGCGCCTCAACGGCGTTCAAGGCACCAGCATCCGGATAATCGGGCATCTGTACCCGCGGCTTGCTGCGCCAATCGGTCTTTTTCCATGCTTGCGTCATCGGTCTTCTCCGGAAGTTAGCGGTATCGCGCTGCGGTATAGGGCTTGTGCCGCCGATTGCAAAGGCCGAAAGGGGGTGTACCCCCCTTGCCGGGGACGCGATTTCCTGTTTCGGTGATGCGTCACAAGGTCCACAAGGTGAAGAATGTCTGTCCCGCCCCAGAAAGCCACACAGGTTTCAAAAGCATCTACGCCGAAACGCTTTGTGTTTCTGCTGCTGGACAAGTTCACCATGCTGTCTTTTGCCAGCGCGATTGAGCCGTTGCGCATCGCAAACCGCGTCATCGGGTCGCCGGTGTATCGCTGGGTTCTGGCAGGCGAAGGCGACGGGGTTGTGCATTGCTCCAACGGGGCGGCGTTCAAGCTTGATATCGGCCTGTCGGAGATTGACCGCGACGACACCGTCCTGGTCTGCGGCGGCATCGACGTGCAGAAGGCGACGACCAAAAGTATCCTGAACTGGTTGCGACGTGAAGCGCGGCGTGGCGTGACCATGGGCGGCCTTTGCACCGGTTCCTATGCCTTGGCGAAGGCCGGGCTTTTGGATGGCAAAAAGGCGACGATCCATTGGGAAAATCAGGACGGATTTCTGGAGGAGTTTGAGCAGGTCAAACTTACCCGCTCCATCTTCGTGATTGATGGCAACCGGATGAGCACGGCAGGCGGCACCGCCTCGCTTGACATGATGCTCAAGATCATCTCTGCCGATCATGGCGACGATGTTGCAAATACGGTGGCGGATCAGTTGATCTACTCCACCATCCGCACTGATCAGGATACCCAGCGGCTGTCGATCCCGACCCGCATCGGTGTGCGGCATCCGAAACTTTCCCAAGTCATCCAGATGATGGAACAGGCAATCGAGGAGCCGATCAGCCCCGCCGATCTGGCCGACGATGTGGGTATGTCCACCCGGCAGTTGGAACGGTTGTTCCGCCGCTATCTGAACCGCAGCCCGAAACGCTATTATATGGAGTTGCGGCTGTCGAAAGCGCGCAACCTGCTGATGCAAACCGATATGTCGGTGATCAATGTGGCGCTGGCTTGCGGCTTTGCCAGCCCGTCGCATTTTTCCAAATGCTACCGCGCGCATTATTCGACCACGCCCTATCGCGAACGCGGCACGCAGGGCGGTGCGCCAAATCTGCGGCTTTCGATCTGACAAAATGGCGGCGGCCGGAAGTGTTGTCCGGTGCATCGAGGGTCTACACCACTCGGGGTTGAAAACTGCTTCAATCTTAAAGCAACCCTGATACGCTGCATATTCCCTGCTTTTCTTTTTGGAACTCTGCGTCTAGGCTCTGCGCAGAAATGAGTTCCACCACAGGGGAGTTACAAATGAAGAAACTAATGATGGCAACCGCCGCAATGGCGCTGATGGCTGGTGCCGCTTCGGCCGAAGATGCAAAGATCGGGATCATCCTCGGCTATACCGGCCCGCTCGAATCGATCACGCCGATCATGGCGGACTCGGCCGAGCTGGCGATCAAAGAGGTCAACGATTCGGGCAAGTTCATGGATGGTGGCAAAGTCACCTCCCTGCGGGCTGACGATACCTGCATCGACGCCGCTGCTGCCGTGGCTGCCGCAGAGCGTCTGGTGACCGCCGAAGGCATCAACGCGATCATGGGGGCTGACTGCTCTGGCGTGACCGGCTCCATTCTGCAAAACGTCGCACGCCCGAACGGCGTTGGCATGATCTCTCCTTCCGCCACCTCTCCGGGTCTGTCCACGGCGGAAGATGACGGCCTGTTCTTCCGCACCGCACCTTCGGATGCGCGCGCGGGTGAGGTCATTGCTGACGTTCTGGGCGAGCGCGGCGTAAAATCCATCGCGATCACCTACACCAACAACGACTATGGCAAAGGCCTGTCGGAAAGCATCGCGAAAAATTTCGAAGCCAAGGGCGGCAAGGTGACGGCGAACACCGCGCATGAAGATGGCAAGGCCGACTATTCCGCCGAAGTTGCCACGCTGGCATCTGCGGGGGGCGATGTTCTGGTTGTGGCAGGGTACGTCGATCAGGGCGGCAAAGGGATCATCCAGGCCGCGTTGGATACCGGCGCGTTCAGCACCTTCTATCTGCCCGACGGCATGTATGGTGAAAGCCTGATCCAGGCCATCGGGCCGGCATTGAATGGCAGCTATGGCACCGTTCCCGGCACCGATTCCGAAGGCAATGCGACCTTCCTTGAAATGGGCAAGGCCGCTGGCTTTGATCCGACCTCCTCGTTCACCGGCGAAAGCTATGACGCGGCGGCTTTGATCATGCTGGCGATGCAGGCAGCAAAATCGACCGACTCGAAAGAGTGGACCAAGAAGGTGATGGAAATCGCCAACGCGCCGGGCGAAAAGATCGAACCCGGTCAGCTTGGCCACGCGCTGGAGTTGATCGCGGCTGGCACCGACATCGACTATGATGGTGCAACAGCGGTTGAGTTGATTGGCAGCGGCGAATCCGCTGGCAACTACCGCGAATATACCGTGAAGGACGGCAAGTTCGTTACGGACCGGTTCCGCTGATCCGTTAAGCGTCTTACAGTAAACGGCCCGAAGGAAACTTCGGGCCGTTTGCCAACAAAAGGGTGCAGGCGGCGAAAAGACCGCAAATGAACGCATCCGGGGGAGAAACATTTCGATGATTATCGTCAAGGATCTGCATAAGCATTTCGGGGGCTTTCGTGCCGTCGACGGTGCGTCGCTGGAGATCAGGGAAGGTTCCATCACAGGGCTGATCGGGCCAAATGGCGCGGGCAAGACCACATTGTTCAATGTGATCGCCGGACGTTTGCCACCGACTTCTGGTCAGGTGATGATGGCGGGCGAAGACATTACCGGCCTGCCGCCGCATGATCTGTTTCACAAAGGGCTGCTGCGCACCTTCCAGATTGCACATGAATTCGGCTCCATGACCGTGCGCGAGAACCTGATGATGGTGCCTGAAGGGCAAATGGGCGAAACGCTGTGGAATACATGGTTCGCGCGCAAGGCTGTTGCCGCCGAGGAGCGTCGCATCCGTGACCGGGCGGATGAGGTTTTGGAGTTTCTGACCATCAGCCATCTGGCCGATGAGAAAGCGTCAAACATTTCCGGCGGGCAGAAGAAGCTGCTCGAACTGGGGCGGACGATGATGGTGGACGCCAAGGTCGTGTTTCTGGATGAGGTTGGCGCGGGCGTGAACCGCACGCTTTTGAACACCATCGGCGTTGCCATTGTGCGGTTGAACAAGGAACGCGGCTATACGTTTTGCGTGATCGAACATGACATGGATTTCATCGCGCGACTTTGCGACCCGGTGATCTGCATGGCTGAGGGGCATGTGCTGTCGCAAGGCACCGTGGATGAGGTCAAGAACGACGAGCGGGTGATCGAGGCCTATCTTGGCACCGGGTTGAAGAACAAGGTCAAAGCCCATGGTTGAGGTCGCGAACGGAACCGATTTTTCGTCGGAAAATCTCGCCTGCGGCGGCGCTTTGCCGTGCAAAGCGGTTTTGGATATTTATGAACAGATGATTTTGGGGTGCGGCATCGCACCGAAGGGTGCGTGATGTCGGAACCGTTTCTGATTGGTGAGGCGATGACCGGCGGCTACGGGGCTGTCGATATCCTGAACGATTGCACGATTGCTGTTGAAAAGGGGGAGATCGCGGTGATCGTCGGCCCGAATGGCGCGGGCAAATCCACCGCAATGAAAGCGGTATTCGGGATGCTGAACCTGCGCGGTGGCCAGGTCCGGCTGGATGGCGAGGATATCACCGCGCTGTCGCCGCAGGACCGGGTCGCCAAGGGCATGGGGTTCGTGCCGCAAACCTCCAACATCTTCACCTCGATGACGGTGGAGGAAAATCTGGAGATGGGGGCATTTCTGCGCCATGACGACATTTCCGGCACCATGGCGCAGATTTATGATCTGTTCCCGATCCTGAAGGAAAAGCGGTATCAGGCAGCGGGGGAGCTTTCCGGCGGCCAGCGCCAACAGGTGGCTGTCGGGCGTGCATTGATGACGCAGCCGAAGGTCTTGATGCTGGACGAACCAACCGCAGGCGTGTCGCCGATTGTCATGGATGAGTTGTTTGACCGCATCATCGAGATTGCGCGTTCGGGGATTTCGATCCTGATGGTTGAACAGAATGCACGTCAGGCGCTGGAGATTGCACATAAGGGCTATGTGTTGGTGCAAGGGGCAAACCGGTTCACCGATTCCGGACAGGCCCTGATGCAGGATCCCGAAGTCCGCCGCAGCTTTCTTGGGGGTTGAAGCATGGAGGTCAATCAATTCGTCCTGATGGTTGCGGCTTTCATGATCGTGGCGACTGTCATGCTCTCCACAAGCGATCTGCGCGACGCCCCTGCGCCGCTGCCGTCGCTGCACTATGTGTGCAGTTTCGATCAGTTCTGCCGGGATCGGGATTGTGCGCAGCCGTTGCCTGCTGAGTTCATCATCGTTGCTCAGCAGCCTGCCACATCTGACGACGCTTATTTCCAACGCGCGGGCGACCGACCCGATCACATCGGGTTGCAATCGACCGGCGCTTTGGAATGGGTCGCGCAGGTGGGAAAAAGCGGTGGTTTGCATCTGAAATTGCAGGAAAATGGCGCGATGATCTATGAAGAGAAAACCGGCCTCAACCCGGATAGTGCGGTTCTGGCGCATGGCACCGGGGTGTGCCGGGACATGCGTGCAGAACAGGGGGAGCAAGGCTGATGGATATTCTGAACGCGCTTGTCACCTTCCTGAACTTCGTGTTCATCCCGGCGACCGCTTACGGCGCGCAACTTGCGCTTGGTGCCTTGGGTGCGACGCTGGTTTACGGGGTCCTGAACTTTTCCAACTTCGCGCAAGGCGACACTATGGCATTCGGCACCATGGTCACGATTCTGGGGACGTGGTGGTTGCAATCGCAGGGGATCAGTTTCGGCCCGTTGCCGACGGCCTTGCTGGCAATGCCGCTGGGCATTTTCGTGACCGCCGTGCTGCTGCTGCTGACCGACCGGATGGTCTATCGCTTTTACCGAAAAAAGCGCGCGAATCCGACCATTCTGGTGATCGTTTCGCTGGGCGTGATGTTCGTGCTCAACGGCATAACGCGTCTGGTGATCGGGGTGGAGGAGCAGAATTTCGCGGATGGGGCGCGGTTCGTGATCACGGCGGGCGAGTTCCGGAAATGGACCGGGCTTGACGAAGGGCTTGCGATCAAGACCACTCAGGCGGTGACCGTGGTGACGGCGGTGATCGTGGTGGCGTGGCTGTTCTGGTTCCTGCAAAAGACCCGTACCGGTAAATCCATGCGCGCCTTCTCTGACAATGAGGATCTGGCGCTGCTGTCGGGGATCAACCCGCAGCATGTGGTCAATGTGACCTGGATCATCGTTGCGGCATTGGCAACAATCGCCGGAGTGCTTTACGGTCTGGACAAGTCCTTCAAACCTTTTACTTATTTCCAGCTTCTTTTGCCGATCTTCTCGGCGGCGGTGGTTGGCGGGCTTGGCAGCCCGCTGGGGGCGATTGCGGGCGGCTTTGTCGTCGCTTATTCCGAAGTGATGGTTACCTACGCCTGGAAGAAGGTATTGGGCTATCTGTTGCCGGAGGCCTGGGCACCGGACAGCCTGGTTCAATTGCTGTCAACGGATTACAAATTCGCGGTGAGCTTCTTCATCTTGATCATCGTGCTGGTGTTCATGCCGACGGGCCTGTTCAGGGGGAAATCGGGATGAACATGCGCAACATCATTCTTTTCGCGCTGGTCGCGGCACTTTACATCGGGACCGGTTTCTTCATGAGCTGGAACCTCACGTTGAACATCCTGACGCTTGGGTTGCTTTCTTCCATCATGGCGCTGGGGGTGAACATGCAATGGGGCTATGCCGGTTTGTTCAACACCGGCATCATGGGCTTCACTGCGCTTGGCGGTCTCGCGGTCGTGCTGGTCACGGCGCCGCCGGTGCCGGAGGGTTGGGCGCTTGGTGGCTGGCGGATTGTCGGGGCTTTGGTATTCGGTGCTGCGGTGATCGCGGCAGCGGTGCAGCTTTACAAACGGATGCATCGCGGCTTTGCGCGCAACGTCTCGCTGATCATGCTGCTGGTGATCGGCTTCTTTGCCTATCGCGCAATTCTGGACCCAGCGGTGGATGCGGTTGAATCCTACAGCCCGGCGCTGGCGGGTAATATCGGCGGTCTTGGCCTGCCTGCGTTGGTGTCCTGGCCGGTCGGGGCGCTGCTGGCGGCCGCCGCAGCCTGGGCAATCGGCAAGGTTTCCCTTGGGCTGCGGTCGGACTATCTGGCAATTGCAACGCTCGGCATTGCCGAAATCGTCATCGCTGTGCTGAAGAACGAGGATTGGCTGGCGCGCGGCGTCAAGAACATGATCGGTCTGCCCCGGCCCTGGCCCGTGCCCTATGAGGTGAACCTGCAACAATCCGCGTCGTTTCTGGATTGGGCGAGCAACTGGGGGTTCGATCCCATGCTTGCCTCCTCCATCGTCGTAAAACTGCTCTACGTCCTGGTGTTTACCGTGGTGCTGCTTATCGTGATCTGGCTTGCCGAACTGGCGCTGAGCAGCCCTTGGGGCCGGATGATGCGGGCGATACGCGACAATGAGGTCGCGGCAGAAGCAATGGGCAAGAACGTGACCAGGCGGCATTTACAGGTGTTTGTCATCGGGTCCGCCGTTGTCGGCTTTGCCGGGGCGATGATGACCACCATGGACGGACAGTTGACCCCCGGCACCTATCAGCCCTTGCGCTATACCTTTCTGATCTGGGTGATGGTGATCGTTGGGGGTTCCGGGAACAATTGGGGTTCGGTGCTCGGCGGCTTGTTGATCGGTTGGCTCTGGCTGATCGTGGAAAGCCTGGGGCCGGGAGTGATCAGCGTGATCACCTATGGCATGCCCGACGGCGCATTGAAGGCGCATCTGCTGGATTCAGCGCAAAACATGCGCTTGTTGACGCTGGGGGTGATATTGCTTTTGGTGCTGCGGTTCAGTCCGCGTGGTCTGATCCCGGAAAAATAGGCGTTTTTTCTGTTTTGACCGAGGAGGTAGGGGGGCATTCTGCCCCCCTTCGCCGTTAAGGCTCCCCCCGGAGGATTTTTTTAAGAGAAGAATGCGGCAAAGCGCGCAGGATACGACATTTATTGTCGCGGTTGAACATGCCGATCCGGGGCGATGCGCGAAAGTTTCATTCAAATCCAGGGGGAGGTTGCGATGAAAACTCATGCGCGTGTTGTGGTGATCGGCGGCGGCGTTGTCGGCTGTTCGGTGCTCTATCACCTGACCAAACTCGGCTGGTCGGATGTAATGCTGATCGAGCGGTCGGATCTGACCTCGGGTTCCACCTGGCACGCGGCGGGCGGGTTTCATACGCTGAACGGCGATACCAATATGGCGGCACTGCAAGGCTATACCATCCGGCTTTACAAGGAGTTGGAGGCGATCACCGGCATGTCCTGCGGGTTGCACCATGTCGGTGGCATCACCTTGGCCGACAATATGGCGCGGTTCGAGATGCTGAAGGCGGAACGCGCCAAGCATCGCT
>NZ_JAKDLJ010000560.1 GCF_030452865.1 Pseudorhodobacter sp. | reverse complement strand
TGACCACATCGGTCACAAAAAGATCGACCTCAAGATTCGCATCTTCCAGCGTCGTCAATGCAGCCTCAGCATTTTCCGCCTCGAGCACGGTGTAACCGCGCAGGCGCAAGGCGCGCGACGCGAAGGCCCGCACAGGCGCCTCATCCTCTACCAGCAAGATTACTCCTGCCCCCGGTCGGTTCGGAACCGGCTTCTTTACCGGGCCGGCCAGCGCCATTTCCGGTTTTGCCTCATTCACCGGAAAATACAGCGTGAAGGTAGACCCTTTGCCCAGAGCGCTGTCAACAAAGATGAAACCGCCAGATTGCTTGACAATACCATATACCGTTGAGAGGCCAAGCCCGGTGCCTTGGCCGACACCTTTGGTGGTATAAAACGGTTCAAATATCTTCTGGAGTCGATCTTGGGCAATCCCGCAGCCGGCATCCACCACCCGGATGACGGAATAGGCACCTGCGGGGACCAATACGCGATCACGGGTCAAATCATCCGCCAGATCAATTGCTTCGGTCTCGACATGGATGATGCCGCTGCCGTTCATCGCATCGCGCGCATTGACGACAAGGTTCATCAACACCTGCTCCAACTGGCGCTTGTCGGCCCGGATCGCGCGCAGATCAGACGCATGGCTCAGATGAAGCTGAACCCGTTCACCCACCAAGCGGTTCAAAAGATGCGTCATCTCTGACAGCACGCCTTCCAACTCGATATGTTCCGGCTTCAACGTCTGTTTGCGCGAAAATGCGAGCAACTGCCCGACGAGACTTGCCGCGCGATTGACGTTCTGATGGATCTGCACAAGATCGGCATATTCCGGGTCGGTCTGGGCATGGCGCAGCAGCAGCAGGTCGCAATGGCCGGAGATCGCCGTCAGCAAATTATTGAAATCATGCGCAATCCCACCCGCAAGTTGCCCGATGGCCTGCATCTTCTGGCTTTGGACAAACTGCGCTTCAAGGGTTTTGAGCGCGGTGGCGTCCTGCAGGATCGCCAGCGCGCCGGGGCGACCGCCTTCGACAATGCGGCTCAGCGCGACCTGAACGAAAACATCCGTTCCCTCGCGGCGCAGGCGCATCACTTCGGCCGCACCCGCAACGCGCTCCGCCATGACATCGGCCAACCAATCGGAAACCGCACGGCCCAAGCCTTCGAAAACGTCATGGATCAGCGGCAATTCATCGCTTTGAATGCCGATCAGTTCACGGGCGGAGGCATTGGCGGTCCGCATGCTGCCATCGGCGCGGAACTTGATGACGGCGATCGGCAAATGTTCGAAATCCGCGACCATCTCCGATCCGTCAGCGCGCTCACGCACCGGCAGCAGGTAGATTTCCCGCCGCTCGCCCATGCCTTCGATCTCTGCCAGAATCGCGCGTACAGGGCCTTCGGCCGCCGCAACTTCCACCTCCTCCCCCGAGCGCAGAACGGGGGAGTTGAACACCCGGTCCATCCGCTTCGGGCGCGATCCCAGCAGGCGGCGCATCGCTTCATTGGTGAACAGCACAACACCGGATTTGTTGGCAACCATCATCGGCAGGCTGAGCATCTCGGCGCCGCGACCGGCCTGCGCACGATCAACAAACTCCTCCAGCCGCCACAGGAAGCGCTCGGGCGTCAGGGCGTGAACCGAAAGCCTTGTATGGCCGCGCCGCGTCACCACATCCTCCCGCGCCGAACCGCCATTGCGCGCCCGGCTTTGCAGCCGGAACAGCACCGAGGCGGGACTGGCGAAATGATCGTTCAGCTTGGCAATCAACGTCTCCCCCGCAGAGGCGAAACGCTTCTGTGCCG
>NZ_JAKDLJ010000559.1 GCF_030452865.1 Pseudorhodobacter sp. | reverse complement strand
ATCACCTGACGTTGCAGGTTGGAATTCTCCACCAGATCGTCATCAATCACCCCGCTGCGGCCCTCCCGCGCCGCCGCAAGATACAGGAGCGCAGGACTGCCAAGGCCGCCTGCCCCCACCACCAAGACCCGCGCATCATGCAACTTCCGCTGCCCGGCCCCGCCGATTTCGCGCAGCATGATATGGCGGGCATAGCGTTCCAGTTCCACCTCTCGGAACACCGGTGGTTTTATCGTTGCGGCGGGCGGCGCCGCCCGCGCGCGCAGGGCAGCAAGCCCGTATCTGTAGACCAGCACCAGCGCCGCAACGCCGCCGAACCCCAGCCACAGCGCCAGACTGCCGCCCAGAACTGCTGACAGCATATTGGGCTGCGGCCAGACCGGCAGATGCACCAAAACCAGCAGTCCCCAGCACAACAGCGCCAAAGGAAGACCCGCGCGCGGCATCAGATAGCGCGTCGCCAGAACCAGCGCCACAAACCCAAGCGCCCCGATCATTTCAACCCGGTGGAGCCGAAACCGCCCGTCCCACGCGCCGTGTCATCCAAAACCCGCACCAGATCGAACCGCGCCTGAACCACCGGCGCGATGATGATCTGCGCAATGCGGTCGCCATGTGAAATCCGGTAGGGTTCCGCACCGAAATTGACCAGCAAAACCCCAAGCGGCCCGCGATAATCGCTGTCAATCGTGCCGGGGGTATTGGGCAGCGAAATACCATGTTTCAGCGAAAGGCCGGAGCGCGGCCGGATTTGCATCTCGAATCCCGGCGGAATCGCGACCCGCAATCCGGTTGCGATGATCTTGCGCTGCATCACCGCCAGCATCACCCCTGCGTCACGCTCCTCCGGCGCGAGGTTGGCACGCAGATCCGCCCCTGCCGCCCCCTCTGTCTCATAGGCAGGCATGCCAAACGACCTGTCCGCCCATTCCTCCCAGACACATCTTAGAACCGGCATCATCGCCTTCACGTCCCCCGTCTTCCCTGCCGCAAAGTCTTCTCTGTTGCAAATATCCTCTGCGAAGCACTGAATTTTCAAAGAAAATTCGCCCTCCCCCTATGCCGAAAGTGCTACGGCGATCCGCTGCGCCAAACGCACCGCGACCGCATCCTTTCCCGTGCGCGGCCAACTTTCCGCACCCGCGTCGGAAATCACCGTCACCGCATTTTCCGTCCCGCCCATGATCCCGGTCGCAGGCGAAACATCATTGGCCACAATCCAGTCACAACCCTTGCGTTTGCGCTTTGCCGTGGCATGGGCGATCACATCATCGGTTTCCGCCGCAAAGCCGACCACCAATCCCGGACGCCCTGCTTTCATCTGCGACACCGTTGCCAGAATGTCGGGATTCTCGGCAAACTCCAACGCCGGCGCCTTGCCGGTGCCGTCTTTCTTCATCTTCGATTCGCTGGCATTGGCAACCCGCCAATCAGCGACGGCTGCGGCAAACACTGCGGCATCGGCGGGCAGCGCCGATTGCACCGCCGTCAGCATCTCCGCCGCAGTCTCGACCCGCACCACCTGCGCGCCGTCGGGGGCGGCGACGGTTGCCGGGCCGGTCACAAAGGTCACACGCGCACCCAAGGCAAGCAACGCGCTGGCCAAGGCCGTGCCCTGCGCGCCGGAAGACCGATTCGCGATGTAGCGCACCGGGTCAATCGGTTCATGCGTCGGCCCCGAGGTGACGAGGATATGCTTGCCGGCCAACGGTCCCGCTGCAAATTCCGCCGCCGCCGCCGCCACGATCTCCGCCACTTCCGCCATGCGCCCCGGCCCATGTTCGCCACAAG
>NZ_JAKDLJ010000558.1 GCF_030452865.1 Pseudorhodobacter sp. | reverse complement strand
ATTTCAACCCGTAGCTCACATTTTTCCATCACCGTCATATGCGGGAACAGAGCGTATGACTGGAATACCATCGAAACATCGCGGTCCGTCGCGGGCAGGGTGGTCACATCCTTGTCACCAATGAAAATCTGGCCCTTGCTCGGCATCTCCAAGCCCGCAATCATCCGCAGCGTGGTGGTCTTGCCGCACCCCGATGGCCCAAGCAGCGTGACCAGAGACCCCGCTGCCACCTCCAGATTGATATTGTCCACCGCCACAACATCACGGCCGTAAACCTTGGTCACATCGCGGAAACTGACCGAGGCCGCCTTGGCGTTGTTCTTGACCATGTGCTAATGCCCCCCGGAATGTGATGACCGCCGCCCGATTTTCGTCCGCCCGACCGCAAGTTGCAGCATCGCAACTGCCAACAACATCACGAAAATCAGCGCCGTCGAGTAGGCAATCGCCAACCCGTAATCGTTATTTTCCACCCGCCCGATGATATAGCTTGTTGCCATGTCATAACGCGCCGAAACAAGAAAGATCACCGCGGAAATTGCGGTCATCGCCCGCACGAAGCTATAGACCAGCGCTGCCAGGATCGCAGGCCGCAGCAGCGGCAGGATGACCCGCCGGAACGTCTGCCAAGAATTCGCACCCAGTGTCAGCGAAGATTCATCCAGCGATTTGTCCAATTGGCTCATCGACGCAATCCCGGCCCGCACCCCCACCGGCATGTTGCGGAACACGAAGCTGACGATCAGGATGATCCCGGTTCCGGTGATTTCGATCGGTGGCACGTTGAAGGCCAGAATGTAGGCAACCCCGATCACCGTGCCGGGAATGGCGAAAGACAGCATGGTGCCGAACTCAAACGCGCGCTTGCCCGCGAAATTTTGCCGCGTCAGCAGGTAAGCGGTGATCAACCCCATCGCCGCCGTGAACGGGGCTGCGATGGTGGCGATCATGATCGTGGTAAAGAAACTATCCCAGGCGGAACCCGTCCAACGGAAGCCATTATCATCCCAAGCCACAGCAAATGCGGTCCGGTAATGCGTCAGCGTCAGGCTGTCATCAACGCCCCAAAGCTGCACGAAGGAGCCGTAGACGATATAGACGTAGACCAGAACCGTGAACGCGGCCCACAGCGTCGCAATGACATAGACGGGTAGCGCAAGGCCCATTGGCATCTGCGGATGCACCCCGGAATCGCCTTTGCCGGTCACGGTGGTATAGCTTTTCTTGCCCAGCCAGAACCGTTGCAGGTAAAATGCACCAAGCGTGAAGCCGAGCAAGACCATCGCCAGAATTGCCGCGCGGCTTTGGTCATATTGCGCGCCGACGATGGCGAAAAAGATATCCGTGCTCAGCACATCATAATTGCCGCCCAGCACCAGCGGATTGCCGAAATCCGCCATCGACTCGATGAAACCCAGCAGGAACGCATTGGCCAGACCGGGGCGCATCAGCGGCAGGGAGACTGTGCGGAACGTCTGCCAGCGATTGGCGCGCAGGGTTTGCGCCGCCTCCTCCATACTGGGGGAGACGCCTTCGACAACGCCGATCATCACCAGAAACGCAATCGGCGTGAAGGCCAGAACCTGCGCGATCATCAACCCCGGCAAGCCATAAAGCCAGCGTGTCGGCTGCAGTCCGAACACACCGGAAACCCATTGCGTGACCGTCCCCGACAGACCAAATAGCAGGATCAGCGCTAGGCCGATTACGAAGGGTGGCGTGATGATCGGCAGCACCGTCCGCGCCCGCAGGGATTGCTTGTATTTGAAGCCGGAGCGCGTGAGGACAAGCGCGA
>NZ_JAKDLJ010000557.1 GCF_030452865.1 Pseudorhodobacter sp. | reverse complement strand
CCTTCTGCGCATCGCTTCCAAAGAGGCACCGCTGGAACTGGATGATCCGAATTCACCCGTCACCAAGCTGCCGCTGCCGGGGCCGACGATCCGTTCCGGGCTGCACTTCATCCTGCCGGTGGTGGTGCTGGTCTGGGCCTTGATGGTGGACCGTCTGTCCCCCGGCCTTTCGGCCTTCTGGGCAACGGCCTATATGGTGTTCATCCTGCTGACACAGCGTCCGCTGATGGCGATGATGCGCGGCGAAAGCGATATCGTAAACGACCTGAAGCACGGCTTTACCGATTTGCTCGACGGATTGGAAACCGGCGCCCGCAACATGATCGGCATCGGCATTGCGACCGCGACCGCCGGTATCATCGTCGGTGCCGTCAGCCAGACCGGTGTAGGTTCCGCGCTTGCCGATGTGGTAGAGGTGCTGTCGGGTGGCAACCTTATGGCGATCTTGTTGCTGACCGCTGTGCTGTCGCTGATCCTTGGCATGGGCTTGCCGACGACTGCGAATTATATCGTGGTTTCGGCTTTGCTTGCCCCGGTTATCGTGACGTTGGGGCAGCAGAACGGCTTGATCGTGCCGCTGATCGCGGTGCATCTTTTCGTGTTCTACTTCGGGATCATGGCGGATGTGACGCCGCCGGTTGGCTTGGCGAGCTTTGCCGCTGCGGCGGTTTCCGGTGGCGACCCGATCAAAACCGGGGTGATCGCGTTTTTCTACAGCCTGCGCACGGCCGCCTTGCCCTTCTTGTTCATCTTCAACACCGAGTTGTTGCTGATCAATGTAACCTGGTTTCAAGGCGTGTTCATCTTTTTCATCGCCTCGGTTGCGATGCTGTTGTTTGCAGCGGCAACCCAAGGCTGGTTCTTGACCAAGAACCGTTTTTACGAATCCGCCGCCTTGTTGCTGGTGGCCTTCACGCTGTTTCGTCCGGGGTTCTGGATGGATATGGTTTACCCGCCTTACGCCGAGGAAGCTCCGGCGGAAATCTCCTCGGCGGCGCAAGCCACGCCGGTTGGTGAAAACCTGCGGCTGCGGGTGAACGGGGTGAATGACCTCGGTGATCCGATCTCGTTCGTGGCACTAGTCCCGATGGGGGAGGGGACCACGGGCGACGAAAAGCTTGCCGCGGCAGGTCTGGCCTTCCGTCAGGATGGCGACCGGATGCTGATCGACGACGTGACTTATGACTCCCCGGCGCAAAAGGCCGGTCTCGATTGGGATCAGGAGGTGCTGCGCGTGCTGCGCCCCGAATCGGTGCCGTCGAAATACTGGATGTTCATTCCGGCACTCTTGTTGCTGGCGCTGGTGGTGATGTTGCAACGCGGTCGGGCCATTCCTGCCCGCCGGGTCGAAGCCTGAGGAGGAGATAGTATGTACAATTCCATCCTTCTGACCGTTGATCTTTCAGATCCCGCGTCTTGGCAACGCGCCATGCCGGAGGCGGTGAAAACCTGCCAGACCACCGGCGCGAAACTGCATGTGCTTGCCGTTATACCAACCTTCGGGATGCCGCTGGTCGAAGGGTTCTTTCCCGATGATTTCCAGAAAAACGCAATGGCAAAGACCAAGACGGAGCTTGCCGCACTGCTGAAAGCCGAAGTGCCGTCCAGTGTGACGACAGAGGCACATACGCGATATGGTAAGGTGCATGAGGAAATCCTGACCGCAATCAAAACCATGGGGATTGATCTGGTGGTGATGGCAAGTCCTCCGCCTGACCGTTTGCGCGATTTTCTGGTCGGGTCAAACGCGGACAGGGTTGTGCGGCGTTCGACTGTTTCGATCCTCGTGGTGCGTTGAT
>NZ_JAKDLJ010000133.1 GCF_030452865.1 Pseudorhodobacter sp. | reverse complement strand
CGGGTATCCAGCAGCTCCTTGATTTGTGCCACGATATCGCCATCCTCGCCGGTGTGTTCGGCATGACCGGATGCGGCTTGCTCGCCTTCAATCACGCTGGCACCGGACTGGTAATGTTCCATGATCGCACCCAGAATCGCAGGTTTGATGTGGCCCCATTCCGCGCTCTCGGCTTTTGTTACGGTCACAAAATCGGTGCCAAAGAAAACCCCTGCAACATCGCCAACCGCAAAGATGCGCTTCGCCAAAGGCGATTTTGCCGCCGCATCCACAGTCGGAAAGTCAGCGGTCCCCAGTTCCAGAACGGTCTGGCCGGGAAGGAATTTCAGTGTCGCCGGGTTCGGCGTGGATTCGGTCTGGATGAACATGATATATCTCCGACTATTCCAGTCAGATATGCGCCCAAGCCAGTGCGAAGTCAAGGTTTGGAATGGTTCTAAACCGCCCTGCGGCGGTTTGCCTTAGCTGCCGCGATAGGTTGAATAGGCGAAGGGCGAAATCAGGAGGGGCACATGGTAATGTGCGCCCGCATCCGGCACACCAAAGCGAATCGGAATATCATCCAGAAACAGCACATCGCCGCTCGCCTGACCGCTGGCGCGCAGATAGTCCCCGGCGCTGAATACCAGTTCATAATTTCCGACCGTCAAATCCGCTCCAATCAGCATCGGCGCATCGGTGCGACCGTCATCATTGGTCGTGGTTTCCACGATTTTCGTGTTGGCACCGACAGACACCCGATACAGCGTGATCTTCACACCCGCTGCCGGTTTGCCCCGTGCGGTATCCAGCACATGCGTCGTCAATTTTCCCGCAGCCATCTTTTGTCTCCCCTGTTCTGATACTCCGGTGATTGTGCCGCATTGCTGGCGTTGTGACGACCTCTTTGACACGGAAAAGCTGTCAGGATGCGCAATAGGTCTTTCAATAATATTTTGTAAAAAACCATCCGCTTTTCGTAATATAGGGGAATATGCCAGCAAGAATGAGGCTTTCCGTGAACAGATATCCCCGCGACATGATCGGCTATGGTGCCAATCCTCCCGATGCGGCTTGGCCGAATGGGGCAAAAATCGCTGTGTCCCTCGTGTTGAACTATGAAGAAGGCGGTGAAAACAACTTTTTGCATGGCGACGCCGGGTCCGAAGCGTTCCTGTCTGACATCGCAGGGGCGGCCCCTTGGCCGGGCAAGCGCCATTGGAACATGGAATCGATCTATGACTACGGCGCGCGGGCCGGGTTCTGGCGGTTGCACCGCCTGTTCACCTCACGCGGCACCCCGGTCACGATCTACGGCGTGGCCACTGCCCTTGCGCGCAACCCCGAACAAGTTGCCGCGATGAAGGCTGCCGATTGGGAGATCGCCTCTCATGGGTTGAAATGGGTCGAACACAAAGACATGCCCGAAGCGGAAGAGCGCGCCGCGATTGCCGAGGCGGTCCGCCTGCATACCGAAGTTGTGGGGGAGCGCCCGCGCGGCTGGTATACGGGGCGCTGTTCGGTGAACACGGTGCGTCTGGTTGCCGAAGAGGGGGGCTTTGACTGGATTGCCGACGCTTATGACGATGATCTGCCGCATTGGATGGAGTTTGGCGACCGCGACCAGCTCATCATCCCCTATACGCTGGAGGCGAACGACATGCGTTTCGCCACAGCACCTGGCTACATTGAGGGCCAGCAGTTTTTCCAATACCTCAAGGACAGTTTTGACGTGCTCTACGCCGAAGGGCAGGCCGGCGCCGCCAAGATGTTCTCCATCGGGTTGCATTGCCGGTTGATTGGGCGTCCGGGCAAAATTGCGGGTCTGATGCGGTTCTTGGACTACGCCCAAGGCCACGCCGATGTCTGGTTCCCGCGCCGCATGGATATCGCCGCGCATTGGGCCGCCAACCATCCGCACCAACGCTATGAGCGTCCCAGCCAAATGGACGCCGCGCGATTCGTGGCGCAATACGGCTCGATCTTTGAACATTCGCCATGGATAGCTGAACGCGCCCACGGGCTGGAACTCGGCCCCGCCCATGACAGCGCCACAGGCTTGCACAATGCACTCTGTCGGATGTTCCGGTCGGCTTCGGCGGCCGAGCGTATGGGCGTGCTGACCGCGCACCCCGATCTTGCTGGCAAACTCGCCGCCGCCAAACGCCTGACCGCCGAAAGCACCGCCGAACAGGCCAGCGCCGCCTTGGACAGCCTGACCGACGCCGAACGCAGTGCCTTTGAAAAGCTGAACACCGACTACGTCGTCAAGCACGGCTTTCCCTTCATCATCGCCGTGCGTGACAACACCAAAGACAGCATCCTTGCCGCATTCAAAACCCGCATCGGCAATGACACGGACACCGAATTTACAACCGCCTGCAAACAGGTGGAACGCATTGCCGAATTGCGCCTGAAGGATATGCTGCCATGACCGGATATTTCGCCCCAAAAGGCGGCTTGCCGCCGCAAACACAACTGATGACCGGACGTGCGGTGTTCACCGATGCCTATGCCTTCATTCCCAAAGGTGTGTTTTCCGATATCGTCACCAGCTTCCTGCCCGGCTGGACAGATACCCGCCTCTGGATCATCGCACGCCCGATGACCGGCTTTTCGGAAACCTTCAGCCAATATGTGATGGAGGTTGCCCCCGGTGGCGGTTCCGATACGCCGGAAAACGACGCCTCGGTGCAATCGGTGCTGTTTTTTACCGAAGGCACAGCGCAACTGACTGTTGAGGGTAAAACCCACGCCCTCACCTCCGGCAGCTATGCCTATATCCCGGCTGGCAGCGAATGGGCGCTGCACAACATTGGCAAGGCCAACGCCTGCTTCCACTGGATCCGCAAAATCCATGAATCAGCGGAAGGCGTGGCCAAGCCCGACGTGCTGATCCTGAACGACAAGGACATCACACCGACTGCGATGCCCGATACCAATGGCGCCTGGGCGACCACTCGTTTTGTCGACCCCAATGATTTGCGCCATGATTTGCATGTCACCGTGGTCACCTTCCAGCCCGGCGGCGTGATTCCGTTTGAAGAAACCCATGTCATGGAACACGGGCTTTATGTGCTGCAAGGCAAAGCAGTTTATAA
Source organism: Pseudorhodobacter sp. (assembly GCF_030452865.1). Taxonomy (GTDB): domain Bacteria; phylum Pseudomonadota; class Alphaproteobacteria; order Rhodobacterales; family Rhodobacteraceae; genus Pseudorhodobacter. Next base: position 5,305 of record NZ_JAKDLJ010000133.1, on the reverse strand, counting down.
ACTCAATCAGGACTGGGTTGAAGTGGAAGCCGGCGATTTCATGTGGCTGCGCGCCTTCTGCCCGCAAGCCTGCTACGCCGCCGGTCCCGGCCCGTTCCGCTATCTGCTTTACAAAGACGTGAACCGCCATGCCAATCTGCGCGGTCCGCTGAATCCCAGATGAACCCGCGTTCGCCCCGTCTTCTCTGAGGAAATATCCCACGGGGGTCCGGGGGTGTGAAACCCCCGGCGATCCGCCGCAAACCCATAGGTCCAGAATGACAAGAACGATTCAAACCGAACCGCTGACAGCCGCCGCCTTTGCGCCATTCGGCGAAGTGCTGGAGGCAACCGGCACGCCAGAGAAGTTGATCAACAAAGGCAAATGCGGGCGGTTTCACGACCGCGCGAAACTCGATTTTGCCGATGCACGCGCCGGGATATCGGTATTTCTCGGCGAACCGTGCAGCTTTCCTTACGACATTGAACTGGTGGAGCGGCATCCCGAGGGCTCTCAAGCCTTCCTGCCGATGACGCAAAATCCTTTCCTCGTCGTCGTGACCACCGGGGTCGACGCAAAACCCCGCGCCTTCCTGACCAATGGCGCGCAGGGTATCAACCTGCATCGTGGTGTCTGGCATGGCGTTTTAACGCCGCTGGCCGCCCCCGGTCTTTTTGGCGTGGTGGACCGCATCGGCACCACGCCAAATCTTGAAGAACATCATTTCGAATTGCCCTGGACCGTGACAGGTTCCGGGCTTTCCCCCGCATCCGCTGACTGAGGGAGGTCAGGCAGAGGATGCGATGACGGACGGGCGCTTGCCGATGGGGCGGCAGGTGGCTTGAAAATTGACCCCATTTCCCAAGGGAGGAATTCCAAATTGACTGACAAGGTGAAACCGGTAGATGAAATACTACCCGTGCCCCAACTGTTTACGCTGGGGCTACAGCATGTGCTGGTGATGTATGCAGGTGCGATTGCCGTGCCGCTGATCATCGGGCGCGTGCTGCAACTGGAACCGAAGGATGTCTCGTTCCTGATTTCGGCGGACCTATTCGTCTGCGGGCTCGTGACCATCATCCAGTCTTTCGGCATGACCCGCTATTTCGGCATCCAGATGCCGGTGATGATGGGGGTGACTTTTGCCTCCGTCGGGCCGATGATCGCGATCGGGGCGGCCAATCCGGGCTATGAAGGCGCGCGAATGATTTTCGGTGCCATCATCGGCGCGGGTATCATCGCCATGCTCATTGCGCCGCTGGTCGCCAAGATGCTGCGATTTTTCCCCCCTGTCGTCACGGGCACCATCATTCTGGTGATCGGCGTGACGCTGATGAAAATCGGCATCAACTGGATCTTCGGCCTGCCCGTTGGGCCGACTGCGGTGAAAACCCTCAATCCTGATCATGTCGCATGGCTCAAGCAAGTCGGCGATATGGCGGCGGCGGCGGGTTCGACCGTGCCGGAACTGCCCAAAGGTCTGAGCCTGGTTCCGACAGTTCCGAACCCGAAATATGCCTCGCTTGACGATATCGCGGTTTCGGCCGTCGTTCTGGGTGCCGTGCTGTGTTTTGCGAAATTCGGCAAGGGCTTCATTTCCAACATCGCGGTGTTGCTCGGCATCATCGTCGGTGGCGTTCTTGCTGCTGCCCTTGGCATGATGCATTTCGGTAATGTTGCAGGTGCAAGCTGGTTTGCGTTGATCACGCCGATGCATTTCGGCTTCCCGATCTTCGATCCGGTGATGATTATTACGATGGTTCTGGTGATGATCGTGGTAATGATCGAATCCACCGGCATGTTCCTTGCCCTCGGTGATATGACCGGACGTGAGATTACGCCAAAACGCCTGGCCGCAGGTCTTCGCACCGATGGTCTGGGCACCTTGCTCGGTGGGATTTTCAACACCTTCCCCTATACCAGCTTTTCCCAGAACGTCGGCCTTGTCGGTGTGACCGGGATCAAAAGCCGTTATATCTGCGTCGCGGGTGGTGTCATCCTGATGGCGCTTGGCCTCGTGCCGAAAATGGCGGTGCTGGTCGAGGCGCTGCCGACGACAGTTCTCGGCGGTGCTGGTCTGGTGATGTTCGGCATGGTTGCGGCCACGGGTATCCGCATTCTGGCCTCGGGTGTTGATTTTGCCCGAAACCGCTACAACCTGTTCATTGTGGCCGTTTCGCTTGGCTTCGGGATGATCCCTTTGGTCGCGCCGGATTTCAAGATGTGGTTGCCCCATGCGATCCATCCGCTGATCGAAAGCGGCATCTTGCTGGCAACGATTGCCGCAGTTGCGCTGAACGTCTTTTTCAACGGTGCCAAAGGCACGGCAGAAGAGTTGCAGGCGGCAGCAGCGGTTGCGGATCACTGACCCCTGACACCGGCGAAAACAAAAACGGGGGGCATATGCCCCCCGTTTTCACGCCTGAAAGCCGGGTCTCAGTTGCTCTTCGCCAGCAATGCCCCCAGATTTTGTGTGACTTGCCGCGTTTCGGCGCTGTCCGGTCCTGCGGTTTTCGTCAGGATCGCCAGTGATTCACGGTACAGCGTTTCGGCCTCCTTTCGGCGCTCGCCATCCGCCAGCAACAGCGCCAGATTGTTCAGCGCCCGCGCATAATCGGCGCTGTCCTTGCCGTCGGCCGCCTCGGTCAGGCTGATCAACTCACGGTACAGTTTTTCCGCCTCGCTCGTCTTGCCGATCCTGCGCAAAGCGCCTGCGATGCGATCAAGACGGTTGCGGAATTCGGGGTGATCGGTGCCAAGTGACACCCGGCTCGCCTCCACCGCTTCCAGATACAGCGGCAGCGCCTCCTCATTCTTGCCAAGGCTGCCGCGCAGATCGGCAAGCGTGGCAATCCGTCCCGCCAGATCCGGATTGCTCGGCCCGGAGCTTTGCCGCGTTGCTTTGATCGCTTCGACATAAAGCGCATCGGCCTCCTCCGCCCGACCAGTGGCAACCAGCAGTTCCGCAAGGTTGGAAAGCCGGGTTGCGGTTTCCAGATAGGCCCCATGCGGGGCCGCGCGGTCAATCGCAATCGCCTGGCGGTAAAGTGGTTCAGCCTCCTTCGTAAAGCCCGCCGCGCGCAGGGTGGCGGCCAGATTGTTCAGGCGTTTGGCTTGCGCTTCATCCTTGCCGCCGGTGGCGGTTTCGCCCACGGCAATCGCTTCTCGCAGCAGTTTTTCCGCGTCGGCAGGCTTTTTCGCCATCAGGAAAACCTGCGCGACCTGTGACAGGGCATCCGCCCGCTCGGCGCTGACCTCGCCGAATTCGGCTTGTGCTGCTTGCAACAGCGGGTTGGCAAGCGTCATCGCCACATCCGGCTGACCCAATTGGATCGCGGAACTCTGCGCGGCGTTCACATAATCATAGCGACTATCAAGGCTGGCTGCGCGGCGGAAAAAGCCATTCGCGCCCGCAAGGTCACCTTGCGCCATTGCAATCCGGCCCAACGCATAGGCGGCTTTGGCGGCGCGGCGGATGTCTGCCTCTGCCTGTGCGCGAATATCTGCAAAAAGCGGTGCGGCGGCAGCGATATCGCCTGCTTTCAACGCGGCTTCGGCCTGGGCACTGTCCTTTGTGGCTGGCAGGCCGAAAGCGTTTTGCACATCGACCAACAAGGCGCGGTCGTCGCTGGCTTGTTTCAGGCTTGCCGCCGGGGCCGACAGCGCACGCGACACCCGATCAAATTCCCGCACCAAAGCGCCTTGCTGTTCTGGTGTCGGGTTATTGCCTAGCGCTGCGCTCACATCAGCGAGACGCGCGCGCAATTGGTCTTTCACATGCGCTTCGGTCAGGGGTTTCAGGCTTGCCGGTTCGGCAGCGGCATGGGTCAGGATATCGGACATGGATTTTCCTTCTGTCATGTACCAGCCAAGGGTTACGGCGATGACCAAGCCCGACACCATCAGGATTGGGGAAAGGAACTTGCGGGTCATCTGGAACGTCCTTCAATAAAAACGGGCTGAAATCTACATCCGCACCGTAACGGGTTTGATCTCGTAGTCGCAAGGGCCGAACGGGGTGGACGCGGGGCGGCAAATTCGGCAACTGTGGAATTCGACGGGCGACAACATTCCCGCCCGGACAAAAATACCTTCGGAAAGCCTTCGTCACCATGCGCCTGCTGATCACCTTCGCCGCTCTGTTCCTGTCCGTGGTCTTGCTGCAACTGGGGTCGGGCGGAGTCGCGCCGCTTGATGCCATTTCCGGCGCGGCGCTTGATTTCACCACGACCGAGATCGGGTTGCTCGGCTCGGCGCATTTCGTCGGCTTTTTCATCGGCTGCTGGTGGGCGCCGCGCCTGATGGGGGAGGTCGGTCCAGCCCGCGCCTTTGCCGCATTGGTTGGGGCAGGGACCATCGGGATCCTTGCGCATATGCTGGTGATCGACCCCTACGCCTGGGCCTTGATGCGGATGGCGAGCGGCGTTTGCATCGCTGGCTGTTTCACCATCATCGAGGCGTGGTTGCAGGCCAAGGTGACGAATGAGACGCGCGGCCGTGCGATGGGGATTTACCGGGTGGTCGATATCTGCGGCAGCCTTGGCGCGCAATTGATGATCGCGGTGCTGGAGCCTGCATCCTATGTGTCCTATAACCTGCTGGCGTTGTTGTGCTGTGCCGCGCTTTTTCCGCTGACACTGACCAAGGCCACGCCGCCCGAAACGCCACTGACCCCGCGGTTGCGCCCGAGCCTCGCGTGGGAACGCTCGCCCCTTGCGGCGGCGGGTGTGATTGTGTCGGGCGTCTCCGGTGCTGCGTTTCGTATGGTTGGCCCGGTCTACGGCATCGAGGTCGGGCTGCGCACCGATCAGATCGCGTTGTTTCTGGCGGCGTTTGTTGTTGGCGGTGCCATTGCGCAATTCCCGGTTGGCTGGTTGGCCGACAAGTATGATCGCCGTACTGTGCTGATCTGGCTGTCGGTCGCTGGAATTGCCGCTTGCGGCGTGACGATTGCGCTTTCCGGTTCCGGAACCGTGGCGGTGTTTCTGTCGGCGGGCATGTTTGGCTTTGCCACCATGCCGGTTTACTCGGTGTCAACCGCCCACGCCCATGATTTTGCATCCTCGGCGGAGCGGGTGGAGCTTTCGGCGGCGTTGATGTTTCTCTATGCGGTTGGTGCGATTGCCAGCCCGCTTGCCGCATCGGTGCTGATCGAATATTTTGGCCCTGCTGCGATGTTCATCCTGATTGGCGCGGCCCACGCGTTCCTGATCGCCTTCGGTATCGCCCGGATGCGCGTGCGGCCCAGCCCGGATGATCGCACAGCTTACACCTATGAGCCGCGAACGTCGTTCGGGGTCGGTCGCGTGTTGGGGAAAGGGCGGG
>NZ_JAKDLJ010000556.1 GCF_030452865.1 Pseudorhodobacter sp. | reverse complement strand
ATGAAATATCAATCACAAAAAGTGGCGCTTGCCTATTTTGTCTGCGCATTGGCCTTGTTCGGGGTGCAGATCTTCGGCGGGCTTATTGCGGGCTGGATCTATGTCTCGCCCAATTTCCTGAGCGAAATCCTGCCGTTCAACATCATCCGGATGATCCACACCAACGCTTTGATCGTCTGGTTGCTGCTTGGCTTTTTTGGCGCTGCCTATTTCCTTGTGCCGGAGGAAGCGGAGCGGGAGCTCTATTCCACCAAGCTCGCCTATATCCAGCTCGCGCTGTTGATGATCGGCACGCTTGGCGCAGTCGGGTCTTACCTCGTCGGTATCCACGGCGGGCGGGAGTTTCTGGAACAACCGCTTTGGGTCAAGTTCGGCATCCTTGTGGCCGCTTTGATCTTCTTGTTCAATATCTCGATGACCGTCCTTGCGGGTCGCAAAACCGCCATCACCAATGTGCTGTTGATGGGCCTTTGGTTGCTGTCGCTGCTGTGGATTTTCGCCTTCATCAATCCTGACAATCTGTCGCTGGACAAGATGTACTGGTGGTTCGTCGTCCATTTATGGGTCGAGGCGACATGGGAACTGGTGATGGCCTCCATCCTCGCCTTCCTGTTGCTGAAACTGACCGGCGTTGACCGTGAGATCGTGGAAAAATGGCTTTATGTCATCGTCGCGACGGCGCTGTTTTCGGGGATCCTCGGCACTGGTCACCATTATTTCTGGATCGGTCTGCCGAGCTATTGGTTGTGGCTTGGCTCCATCTTCTCGATCTTTGAAGTGGTGCCGCTGTTCCTGATGATGACCTTCGCCTTTATCATGGTTTGGAAAGGGCGGCGCAATCACCCGAACAAGGCCGCATTGCTTTGGGCCTTGGGGACGCCGACGGTCGCGTTTTTTGGCGCGGGTGTCTGGGGCTTCTTGCACACGCTGCACGGGGTCAACTACTACACCCACGGCACCCAGATCACCGCAGCGCATGGTCACCTCGCGTTCTATGGCGCCTATGTTGCGCTGAATCTTGCAATGTTTACCTATGCCATGCCGATGCTGTTGCAGCGCGCACCCTATAATCAGGTGCTGAATATGGCGTCGTTCTGGCTGATCACCAGTGGCATGGCCTTCATGACCTTTGTTCTGACCTTCGCCGGCACGATCCAGACCCATATGCAGCGCGTTCTGGGCAGCTATTACATGGATGTGCAGGACGATCTGGCGCTGTTCTATATCATGCGCTTTGGTGCGGGGATCGCGGTGCTTCTTGGGGTGCTCCTGTTCCTTTATGCCATCGGGATCGTGCGCAAGACGGAGATTATCGCGCCGGGTCCGTTGATCCGCGAACCGGGGGAATGACGATGAACGACATGTCCCCGATAATCCCGCATTACCGGGCGGTGGCCAATGAATGCGCGTTGTTCGAAATGGCCCATGCCAACGGTTTGCCCCTGCTTTTGAAGGGGCCGACCGGCTGCGGCAAGACTAGGTTCGTGGAACATATGGCGGCACGGTTGGGGCGCAAGCTCTATACCGTTGCTTGCCATGATGACCTGTCGGCCGCCGATCTTATTGGGCGCTATCTGTTGCGCGGGGGTGAAACCGAATGGGTTGACGGCCCCTTGACCCGCGCGGTTCGTGAAGGGGCGATCTGCTATCTGGATGAAGTGGTGGAGGCGCGCAAGGATGTGACGGTGGTTCTGCATCCGCTGACCGACAACCGCCGCACCTTGATGATCGACCGTACCGGAGAAGAACTGGTCGCCCCCCCCGGTTTCATGCTCGTCGCATCCTACAACCCCGGCTATCAGAAC
>NZ_JAKDLJ010000132.1 GCF_030452865.1 Pseudorhodobacter sp. | reverse complement strand
TTTTACGTCACGCCGGTTCTGTTGGGATCGCCACGCGAACAAATGGCGGCGGGTTTGATCGGCCATCAGATTGAGGAGTTTCTTGCCTTTGGCGTCGGGTCGGCGCTGGCGATGGTTTTGCTGGCGGTCACGCTTTTGGTGCTGTGGGTCTATTCCCGGCGCTTCGGGCTTGACCGTCTTTACGGATAAGGGGACATCATGGATCGCTTCTTACGTTGGACCGGCACCGCCATTGTCCTTTTTATCGCTGCCCCTCTGCTCATCGTTGTGCCGATGTCGTTTTCAACATCCGCCTCGCTGCAATTCCCGCCGCCAGGATATTGGCTTGGCTATTACGCCCAATATTTCACCGATCCGGTCTGGCTCTGGCCAACGGCAAATTCCCTGATAATCGCCACGGCGACAACCATTCTGACAATGGCGCTGGTAGTGCCTGCGACCTTCGCACTGGTGCGGCATAAGTTTTGGGGCAAGAGTGCCGCAAACTTGATGATGATGATGCCGATGGCTGTGCCTCATATCGTGATGGCAGTCGGATACTATTCCTACTTCGGCGCGCTTGGGTTGGTGCATTCGCATCTTGGCGTGATCTTGGCCCATACTTGCCTATCGGTGCCGATCACCTTTCTGGTGTTATCGGCAAACCTCAAAGGCTTCGACACCACCCTGGAACGTGCCGCGCGCAGTTTGGGCGCCAGTCAGCGCCAAACCTTCTGGCATGTCACCTTGCCAATCCTGCGCCCCGGATTGCTGATCTCGGCATTGTTCGCCTTCATTCAATCCTTTGACGAAACCGTAGTTGCGATCTTCATTTCCGGTCGCGGTGCCGAAACCCTGCCCCGCCGTATGTTCGATTCCATTCGCCAAGAAGCCGATCCAGTGATTGCAGTCATCTCGACGCTCCTGTTCGGCGCTGTTTTCCTCGGCCTGATCGCGCCGCATGCTTGGCGGTTCACACGTCGACTCATAAAAAAGGACTCTCAATGACCGACTATCTTCAACTGTCCGGTGTGGGAAAAACCTTCGGCAATTTCACAGCCCTAGACGAAATTGATCTGAACATCAAAAAGGGAGAGTTTGTTACATTTCTTGGCCCTTCCGGCTCAGGGAAAACTACGACGCTGATGATCATCGCTGGGTTTGAGGCCGCAACCCGCGGCACGATCACCATTGAGGGGCAATCGCTGGCTGGTCTTGCCCCTCAAGAACGCAATATCGGCATTGTGTTCCAGAACTACGCGTTGTTCCCCCACAAAACCGCCATAGAAAACGTCTATTTCCCGCTTCAAATGCGCGGCGTCAAGAAGGCCGAAGGGCTGCGCAAAGCTGATGAAATGTTAGCGCTGGTGGGTCTGGATGGCTTCGCCCACCGCTTTCCAAAAGAGCTGTCGGGTGGCCAGCAACAGCGCGTTGCATTGGCCCGCGCACTGGTGTTTGAACCTGATTTGCTCCTGCTCGACGAGCCTTTGGGCGCACTGGACAAGAACCTGCGCGAACAGATGCAGATTGAAATTAAACGCATCCAGAAACGGCTTGGCGTCACGACGATCTTTGTTACCCATGACCAGTCCGAGGCGATGTCGATGTCCGACCGTGTCGTGGTCTTCTCCAACGGCAAAATCGAACAGGCCGCCCCGCCGCTTGACATCTATCACCGCCCCGCCAGCCGCTTCGTCGCGGATTTCATCGGAGAGAGCAATCTGCTGGAGGCAACCATCACTGGCCCCGGTCAAGCCGATTGCCATACACTTGGCCAAGTGCAATTCCTCCCCGATCCAGCCAAGACTCTTGGCATCGGACAGGCCGTCACTTTGTTGATCCGCCCGGAGCATTTCAAACTGTCGTGCGCGGAAAAACCGGACCGGATGAACGCCACAATTATCATCGATACAATCGTGAACTATGGCGACAACGCGCTGGTCATCGGTCATAAGGACACAACACAAATCCGCATGCGAGTGCCTGGCGCGGATGTCGTTATCTTGAAAGAGGGTGACCCCTGCCATATCTGCTGGACCGACGATGCCATCTTTGTTCTGGATCGCTGATGTCGGACCCATCGATTACAGTAGGCGGATCTCGCTTGAAAACCGCGCGGGAGATGGGTTTCGGGCGAAAGTTTTCCTGCCTCTTGATAGTTAGCCCTCGGTTAATACGAGATCACAGAACCAGATCATTCATTACCGGGCAGGGCATTTACGGCTACGCGGGAAACACCTGCGAAAACTGATCGGATTGGTGCCGAGTTGACTATTTGCGCCACGCCTGCGCACAAAGCGCTGGTGATGCTTCCCATTCTGGCAGACTTTGCACTGTTCGTGGCGCATGGCCTGCCATTGTTGCCACTGGCCTCAAGCGTGCGCGCGCCATCCGAGCCACCGGGGTTCAGGTCCGCGTCCGTTTGATACCATTTGCCGAAATCGGCAGACATCCAGTTTCAGCAAATACTTGCGGCGGGGCTTGTTCTGACAGGCGCGCCTGCGCAGCGTGTTACTTTGGCTCCATTTTCGCGACCCAAAGCCACCACACGAAAATTTAACAGTGCTTCTCCCAATAAAATCGGTTGAGCCATGATGCGCCGCTTCACGCTGGGAGAGCAAGGTGCCGGATTTGTGCTCGTTGCCCGCCGTTTCCAAACGTTATTACCGCTTTCACACTGGCTGGCCGCTCAGGAAGAAAAACACTCCGGGCGATTGCGCCGTTATGCCTTTTGGCGCGCATTCGTCGGATCCCATGCAGGATCATCCAGCAAGGTGAGGGCGCGACATTCACCAAGAATAATCACGTGTAAATCACCCGAAATTTCCAGGTTGAGATAGGCGAATGCAAGGCTTTTTCCAGTCACATGGCCATAGCCACCAGAGGTGCAAACGCCAACCACACGGTCGCCCTGCATCACCGCCTCACCGCCATAGAGGTCACAATCACTGGCAGCGACTTCGCCATAGACAAGTCGGGTTGTTATGCCCTTTTGACGGATGTTTTCGGTCGCCGCACGCCCAATGAAATCGCCTTTATCGGGGGCATAAAATCGGGTGCAATCGGCCTCGATGAGGGTGATCTCATTGGTAAGTTCCGCACCAAAGCCGCGATAGCCTTTTTCCATTCGCAATGAATTGACCGCATGACCGCCGAAATCAGCAATGCCATGCGAAACCCCTTCCGCCCAGATTGCATCATAAAGCCGCGCCAGATCGCCCATCGGCGCATGCAACTCCCAACCCAACTCACCAACATAATTGACGCGAAGCGCACGGACGGGAATACCTGCGATAGTGATTTCCTGCCCCGACAACCAGCGAAACGACGCGTTGGTCAAATCGGCATTGGTCAAGGCCGCAAGAACGTCGCGAGATTTCGGCCCCGCCAAAACCAGCATCCCAAACTTGTCGGTAAGGTTGGTAATGGTCACATCATCCCCAGCAGCGACATGAAGATGATCAAGCACCTGCCGTTCGCTGCCCGCGCCGGACAGCACATAGAAACGGTCATTGCCAAGCCGGGTGATGGTCCATTCGCCCTCGATCCGGCCTGCCTGCGACAGCACATGCGTCAGGTTGATGCCGCCAGTCTTTTTCGGCAGACGATTGGCGGTCAGTCGGTCCAGCAACGCCTCGGCCCCTGCCCCCGACACGTCGAACTTGGCAAAACTCGACAGGTCCATGACCCCCACGCGCTCCCGCACTGCGCGGCATTCAGCAGCCACCAGATCAAACACATTGTTGCGGCGGTGTTGCAGCTTTTCCACAAACCCGGTGGGGGCGAAATACTTGGGCCGCTCCCAGCCGTAAACCTCGGTATAGGCCGCGCCCTTCGCACGCAACTTCTCATAAAGCGGCGTCACGCGACGCGGGCGCCCCGCGAGGATTTCGCGGCCCGGAAGTGGCGTTTCAAACATATTGTGATAGTCGTCAAAGCTTTTCGCGCGGGTATAATCTGCATCTGCATAGCTGCCAAACCGGCGCGGATCGACGGATGCCATATTGATCTCGGCGTTGCCATGAACCATCCATTGCGCCAGATATTTGCCACACCCTGCACCCTGCGCAATGCCGATGGACGACCCGCAGCATTGCCAGAAATTCGGCACCCCATGCGCGGGGCCAACCAGCGGGTTGCCGTCAGGCGTGTGCGGGATGGCCCCGTTGATCACCCGTTTGATGCCCGCCGCCGCGAAAATCGGCATCCGCTCTAGCGCTTTTTCTAGCCAAGGGGCGATACGGTCGATGTCACCTTCAAACAACTCATTCTCGCTTTGCCAATCCGGCCAGCCGCCGCGCACGGCCCACGCCTCTTTCGCGCCCTGATGCTCATAGATGCCAACAAGGCCAGCCTTTTGTTCCTGCCGGTAGTAGCCCGCCGTGGCGGGGTCGCGCATGACGGGGAGTTCGCGATCAGTGCCTTGGAAAGCGGCCAGTGGTTCTGTCACCAGATATTGGTGCTCCATGTTGATGATCGGAGTTTCAACGCCCAGCCAGCGGCTTACTTCACGCGCATAGCACCCGCCCGCGTTGACGACATGTTCACAGGTCACATTGCCTTGCTCGGTGATCACCTCAAACCCGCCCGAGGGCAAGCGGTTGATGCCGGTCACAAGGTTGTGGCGGACAATCGCAACCCCCATTTGCCGCGCGCCTGCGGCCATCGCATTGCAGGCACTTGCCGGATCGACATGCCCATCCATTGTCGTATAGGCACCCGCAAGGACGCCTTCAGTATTGAGCCAAGGGTTGATTTCGCGAATGGCCTTAGGCCCAATAATCTCCATCTCAAAACCGATATTGGCAGCAAAGCCTGAAACATGGCGGAACCAGTCAACCTCCTCGGGAGTCGTGGCCAGCCGGATGCCACCGCAACCGTGCCAACCCGTTGGATGGCCGGTCAGCGCCTCCAATCGCGGGTAAAGCGTGTTGGAATAATGGTGGATTTTGGCCATGTTGTAATTGCCGATAAACGACGGGCATTGCCCCGCCGCGTGCCAAGTGGAGCCGCTGGTCAGTTCCGCCTTTTCAATCAGCAATACGTCTGTCCAACCTTCTTCGGCCAAATGATAGGCAAGGCCCACCCCCATCATGCCGCCGCCGATGATCACCACTTTCGCTTGGGATTGCATGCAATCTCCCTTCTGTTCAGTGCCTTACCAAAAGCCGTTCCCGGCAAGCATCCGCGCCCTTGGCAGAACGATATTATAAGTCTCACGCAGCCGTTTATCCACGTCCTCGCCGATATGGCGGGGATAATGGTCGGCCAAAATCTTTTGAACGCTGTCGCGCGCCACTGCACGGGCATCACGGGCGCCAGCCTCTTGCCATTCACTGATGCTGCGACGGTCAGCGATTTCCGGATACAGGTAGTCGGTTTTCATTCGGCTGAAGGTTTGCGGATGGCCAAGAAAATGACCCGCGCCCATCACCACGTCACGGATGACATCAAAGCTTAACGTATCCTCGCTGACCTCAACCCCTTTCACCGTGCGCAGGATTGCGCCCAATAGGTCATTGTCCAGCACATAGGATTCGAACGCCGTCCCCATCAAACTCCCATGCATCCCCGCACATTCATGGATCATTGACGCCCCGGCATGGGCGGCAAGCGAGATGGTATAGCCCTTTTCGCCACCCGATTGCGCGTCCGGCAGTTTGCTGTCCGTCATGCCCGCAGGCACCGAATTGGGCAGATCATAAAACCCCGCCATCTGCGCACAGGCCGCCGAAAGCAGCGCCTGTTCACCCGACCCGCCCGACATAGCACCCGTGCGCAAATCCGACACAAACGGCCAAGTGCCAAAGATACCGCGACACTCCGGGTCGATGATGTTGCATAGGATGAGGCCCGCCAGTACCTCGGCACATGCCTGCGCAACTGCACCCGCCAATGCCGCCGGGGCCGTTGCCCCCGCCTGCCCCGCCGAGACCAGTAGCAGCGGCATGCCCGCCAAAACCGCCGCTTCCATCGCGTCACAACTTTCGGTCGCAAAGCGCATCGGCGGCACAACGTGGCAGCAAACGGCGGTGCAGAACGGGCGCTGACGAAACTTACCCTCGCCGCCCGCGACCATATCCAGCATCGGCTGCACAGCGCGCACCGAATTACCATCGGTATAGCTGACAGCAACCGATTTCGTCGTGCCGGAGAGGCAGGCATAGGTGGTGTTCACATCCAGATCGAGGATGGTTTCGGTATCCCGCGCCACGACCGAGCGGTGATACCAATGCACATTGTCCAACCGGTCCACCAGCCGCGCGATGTCGTAAAGATCGGCCACCGTGCTTTCACGGTATTTCCCGGTCTCAAAATCCATGATCGTGGGCGCAGCGCCCCCGGTGCCTGTGTAGACACGCCGCCCGCCAATCTCCAGATCATTGAGCGGGTCGATGCCGTGCAGCACAATCTTGCGCCGCGTGCGGGCGATCACATCTTCAACCAAGGCGCGCGGGAACCGCAAACGACCGTTATCATCAACCCAGCACCCTGCCTGCAGCGCGCGGGCTTCCAGCGTCGGCGTGACTTGCGACAGCCCCAAATCCTCCAGCAAACGCAGGACAAGGTGGTGGATATTTACCATCTCGGTCTGGGTCAGCGGTTGATACCTACCGCCAATCATACCGGGCGTGATGGGGGGCACTAAGGCGGCTGGCTCGGCCCCGCGTCCTCGGCGGTTAGGTCGGCGCTGCGAGAGGTCGGACATGGATAGCCCCCAAAAAGGTTTCCCAGGGTCCATCTGACGAAAAATTCCGCAATGATGCAAACGTTCAATTCGAATACGTCACATTCCTTGCGCTCATGCCACGCTATCCACCTCACCCATAATCCATCGCAAAAAACTGGTGGTCGCGGGGGAATCTGCCGTTTTCTCCAATGCGCTGACGTAATAGCTTTCGCGCGTTTCAAGGCTTTTATCGACCGGACAAACCAGCCGCCCATCAGCCAGCATCGGGTCGGTGATATAGCTCCAACCCAAAGCCACGCCGCGCCCCGCCTCGGCGGCAGACAGGATCATCGGATAGCTGTTCAGCCGCACGCCGCGCCGCACCGGTTGCCCTGTCACGCCTTGGGTCATCAACCAAACACGCCAGTCAACACCACCCCAGATGTTGCCGCCACCATCAAGATGTAAAAGTGGTTGGTCCAGCATGTCAGAGGCGGTGCGAAGTTCAGGATGGTTGCGCAAATAGGACGGGCTGCACACTGGATAAACCCGTTCACCGAACAAAAGATGCGCGCGAGTCGCGTCCCACTGGCCGCTACCATAGAGTATCGCCACATCCACCTCTTCTTGGCGAAGATCGACCATCTGATCGGTCGCAAGGACGCGAAGATCGATGTCAGGATACTGCGCAGTAAAACTTTCAAGCCGCGGCATCAGCCAGTAATAGGAAAACGCAACCGAGGCGGCGACCGTGATCTGAGGCATTTCGGCACCAGCGCGCAAATCCGCAACGCAAGCGGTGATTTCCCCCAGCCCGCGCGTCACGGAATCAAAAAGCCGCCGCCCTTCGGGGGTCAGGTCAATCACGCGATGCAGCCGCCGGAATAGCTTCAAGCCTAGCTGGTCCTCCAGTGCCTTGATCTGTCGGCTTACGGCGCTTTGGGTCAAGCACAACTCATCCGCCGCCAATGTGAAGCTGCTGCGCCGGGCGACAACTTCAAAGGTTTGGAACAATGACAAGGGCGGCATTCTGGGTTTCTTCAAGGGTCCTCCCGCGGCCAAGCCGACGAATGATCAAAACCGGCATCTCCTCGCGGCGGCCGCAAAGATGCCGTCATTTCTGAGCGACAGCTACAGTTTCAGCGGCACAAGCGCCCCTTTGCGTCCGATCACCTGTGCCGCGACGCGAGACGCCGCAAGCCCACGGTCTCGCATGGTTTGCGGGCGGTCGAAACTTGCAAAAAATCCGGCATTGAAACTATCGCCCGCCGATGTGGTATCAACAATCTGCATCACAGGCGGCGTCGCGATCTCTTCCACGGTGCCATCATGTACGGTATACACCGCGCCCGCGCCGTTCTTTACGATCACCGTCTTTGCCCCCGCATCAAGATAGCGATTGGCCGTGGCCGCAATATCCGTATCGCAAAAATACTTGGCCTCATCATCATAAGACGGAAGGATGATATCGCTCACCGCCGCTGCTTGCATAATATTGGTTTTCATCTCCTCATTGCTGGCCCAAAGATGCGGGCGTAAATTGGAGTCGAAGGCGATGGTCTTGCCATTCTTGCGTGCAGTCTGCGCAGCATCCAACAGCGTTTTACGGCCCTGCGCGTCCAGAATGGCCAAGCTGATCCCGGAGAAATAGACCAGATCCGCACCCAGCATCGCCGCTTGCAACGCCCCTGCAGCCTGCGCAAGTTGGCGGGCCGCCGATTGCCCGCGCCAATACGAAAAACTGCGTTCCGCATTGTGCAAACTG
>NZ_JAKDLJ010000555.1 GCF_030452865.1 Pseudorhodobacter sp. | reverse complement strand
CATCGCGACGATGATCTGCACCGCGCGATCATTGTAGAACCGCCCGTCACCGCCAAGAACCAGCACCTTGCCCGCAGCGCCGCCGATTGCCTGAAAGATCGCCTGCACGAAACTTTCCAGATAATGCGGCTGCATGAAAACGCGGGTCTTCTTGCGCAGACCCGAGGTGCCGGGTTTCTGCCCCTCAAACGGGGTGATTTCAACTTTGCGGATCATCGGTAGACTCCTGTGATTGGCGCTTGGCAAAGACGAGCACGGATTGGGCGGGTGCGACAAGGGGCGAAGCGCAGGGGTTATTCGAAGAAAAATCGGGCTGGGTCAAATCGGGGCGCGTGGTGTCGAGGAGCAAATCCCAATCGGCATTTGGTGGTAGGTTCACCTGCTCAGCCTCCCCCCCGTTGAACAACAGGTAGAGTGCTGTGGTATCACCGGCAGCATCCGCCGCCGCGCGCAACTCCAACCCAAGGCAGCGAAACGCCGCATGATGCCAATCCTGCGCGCTCGGCTCCATCCCTGCCGCGTTGCGCCAGATCACATCGCGCAGCCCATCCGCGCGCAAGCCGCCGTGCAGGAACCGGGTCTGGCGAAGGATGGGAAAGCGTTTGCGCAGGTCAATCAACGCAGCGGTAAAGGCCATCAATGCGTGATCGGCACCTTCCCAGGTGATCCAGCCGGTTGGATTGTCCTGTGCATAGGCGTTGTTGTTCCCGGCCTGACTGTTGCCGATCTCATCCCCTGCGAGCAGCATCGGCACCCCTTGCGCCAGCAGCAGTGTCGCCAGCAGGTTGCGTTTGCGCAAGCCGCGCGCATCGCGGATCACCGGGTCATCGCTCGGCCCTTCAACGCCCAGATTGTCGGAATGGTTGTCGCCATGGCCGTCGCGATTGCCCTCGCCATTCGCGAGGTTCCGTTTCACGGTGTATTCGGTCACATCGGACAGGGTGAACCCATCATGCGCCGTGATAAAATTCACCGAAGACGTTGCAGCCCTGTGATCCCGGTCAAACCGCCCGGCACTGCCCAAAAGCCGTTCGGCAAGGTCCGATGCCATGCCGGCATCGCCACGCCAGAACCGCCGCACGCCATCGCGAAAACGGTCGTTCCACTCAGCGAACGGATGCGGGAAATTGCCCAATTGATAGCCGCCGGGGCCGATATCCCACGGCTCCGCGATCAGCTTGACCCGCGCGAGCACCGGGTCTTGCCGGATCGCATCCATCAGGCCCGCACCCGGCGAAAAGCCCTGATCTTCGCGTCCCAATACGGTGCCAAGATCAAAACGAAAGCCGTCGACGCCCATTTCCGCCACCCAAAAGCGCAAACTGTCCATCACCATCCGCAACACCATCGGATGCGAGGTGTTCAAGGTGTTGCCGGTGCCGGTGTCATTGACATAAAAGCGCCCGCCATCGCGCAACCGGTAATAGCTCGCATTGTCGAGCCCGCGATACGCCAGCGTCGGCCCCAACTCATCGCCTTCGCAGGAATGGTTGTAAACCACGTCCAGAATGACCTCGATCCCGGCGGCGTGAAACCCGGCCACCATCTGCCGGAACTCTGCCTGCGCGTCGCGGCGGGCATAACGCATCGAGGGGGCAAAAAAGCCCAGCGTTTGATAGCCCCAGTAATTGCGCAACCCGCGCGACACCAGAAACCGGTCATCAATGAAGCTGTGAACCGGCAACAGTTCAATCGCCGTCACGCCCAACCGCGTGAGATGGTCGAGCATTGGCGCAGAACACAGCCCCGCATAGCGCCCGCGCAACCCCGCCGGGATATCCGGGTGCTGCATCGTCAGGCCTTTGGC
>NZ_JAKDLJ010000131.1 GCF_030452865.1 Pseudorhodobacter sp. | reverse complement strand
TATGGAACATGTCGCAGGACGCGTCCCGGTCATCGTTACGATAAGTCATTTTGCGACCCAAATCGCCGTGGAGCGCGCGCGGTTAGCGAAGGCTTTGGGCGCCGAATGCGTAATGATGATGGCCCCTTACCATGGAACAACGCTTAGAGGAAATCCGATCCAAACGTTTGAGCAGTTCCGCGCGGTTGGTGATGTGGGCATTCCAATCATGGCACAGGATGCTCCGATGTCCGGGGTGGATTTGCCGGTGCAGTTGCTGGTGAAGATGGCGCAAGAGATTGAAATGGTAAAACTGTTCAAGATCGAATGCCCATTCACCGCGAACAAATTGCGCTTGCTGATAGCGGAGGGTGGTGCGGCAATAGAGGGGCCGTTTGACGGAGAGGAGGGGATCACGCTACTGGCGGATCTGGACGCCGGTGCGCGCGGCTCAATGACTTCAGGCATGATTGTCGACCAAATCAAGCCTGTGATCACACATCACCTTGCCGGACGGATGGAGGAAGCTGTCGCTGCTTATGCACGTATCCTGCCGACGGTGAACCACGAGAACCGTCTGTGCAATTGGCGGGCAACCAAGGCCGCAATGGTTGAGGGGGGAGTGATCGGGTCAGAATACTGCCGCCATCCGATGGAACCGCTGCCCCCCAATGTCCGCGCGCGCCTTCTCGATCTCCTCCGCCGACTGGATCCGCTGGTCCTTAGATGGGGCAATTCGTGATCCTTTCGGTGCGGCCCGATTTGACCGTCCGAGATTAGACTCGATTGTAGACCTATGCGAATGCTAGACAGGCTATCGGATACGTTGGGGAACCCCAGCGCGGGATCCGCTTTGCAAAGGGCCCACTCTGTGAGCGATAGATTTGACATGTCAATCTTGTCGCGGCTGCGGCTCAAGCAGTTGGCTCTGGTGGCAAGTTTGTCAGAGACAAAGAACCTGCATGCGTCTGCCCGAAAACTTAATCTTTCGCAACCAGGGGCCACCAAGTTGCTGCAAGAAGTCGAGCGGACACTCGGCGTTGATTTGTTCATTCGCGGCTCCAAAGGCATGGAGCCATCCATCTTCGGTCTCGCCGTAGCCCGTCATGCCCGCACCATCCTGTCCGAAGTAGACCGCCTGAAAAAGCAGATCGGTGCGATGGCTAGATGTGAGATAGGCAGCGTGCGCATGGGCGCGATCATGGAAGCTGTGCCCGGTGTCATGACCGAAGTCGTGAACAGATTGATCCAGTCGGGGACGGGGCCGCTTATCAATTTGACGGTCTCGACATCAGATCATCTGGTCGCGGCGTTGAAGGAAGGAGAACTCGATCTCGCACTTGGGCGTCCAGTGGAGCATGTCGATATGGGGAACATCCGTTTTGAGCCATTGTGGGCTGAAGAGTTGTCGATTGTCGCGGCGTCCGGGCATCCGCTGATGGAAATTGAACGCCTTACGCTGGAGCAACTGCTTGATTATGAATGGATTTTGCAATCAAGCCCAAGTCCGATGCGAACGTCAATCGAATTGACGTTTGCGCGCGCGGGTCTCCCAGTCCCGAATAGTCGTCTCGAAACATCCTCGATGCTAATGACTGCAAACCTCGTCAGTCGCAGCAATCTCTTGGCCGTTTTGCCACGTTCCGTTGCGCGGTTCTATATGGATATGGGTTTGATATCCGAAGTTGGTGTTGATTTGGAAAAATTCTTCGGGCGCTATGGCCTTCTTGTCCCGAACCGAGATGAACCTGATCCCATTGTTGAGGCACTGGTGCGGCATATCCAATCTATTGCGAGTGCTTGATTCAAATCAGTTCTGTATAGCCAATGTCAGAGACTTCTCACGCGTATCATCAGAGTCGGTAGGCTGTATCTTAGCGTTTTCTTGGGCGATGATATACTTGACAAAGCAGCGGTCAGGCCGCTGATCGTCGCGATGCGAACCGCATCCCGCTTGAATCCGTCTCTGTCTTTCGCGGCCATATTCGGTCTTCTTGATGCCGGGTATGGCTGTCGAAAGACCGGAACAAAACCGGGACAGGTCCAAGCAACCAAATGCCCTTTACCGTGACAAAGCCGGTTCATCATCATCACTCAAAAAGGTGCCATATCAAACCAGGCAGTGGCCTCTGTTCACTCAGGCATCGGCACTTTTGGCCTGAAACAGCTTCGCTGTAGCATTCCAAAGTGAAATTACAGGAACATCGGGGTGGGCGGGGCTGTAGCTGAGGATATTGAGTGACGCAGTGTTCAACGGGAAATGCCGCCCGGCAACAATAGGCAATTCGACCCAGCGGGTAGCGAGTGCTGGACCGAAGTGACCGTGAGAGAACAGCGCCACATTCCCTTGAATCGTGCGCAGTCGCGCAATCAGCCGGTCGGCTCGGTCCGAAACCTGTTGCGGGGTTTCGCCGTTCGGGCAACCATCCCGGAACACGTTCCAACCGGGCCGCGTGCGGTGAATGTCGCAGGACCGTTCCCCTTCATAGTCGCCATAGTTCCATTCGGCCAGGTCGGGCTCATCTATAGCATCGCCGCCCAGCCCGCCCAGTTCACAGGTGCGTCGGGCGCGTTGCATCGGGCTGGTCAGCACATGGACGAATTGAATCTGGCCAAGCAGCGGCGCCAACGCCTCCGCCTCCGTCTCGCCATGAGCCGTCAGCGGTATATCGGTGCTGCCGGTGTGCTGTCCGGACAGGGACCACGCGGTTTCGCCATGCCGGATCAGGAACAGGCGCAACGGATTTTCTGGGGTTGCGGTCATGCTATCTCCCTCGCAGCGGCCTATCCGCATTTGGGTGCTGCAATGGTGCAGCAACTACGCACCCGCAGCAATCCCCACGCCGCCGTGACGTGATCACATCTGCCCTGCGCAGGTGTCAAAGCTGTTGTCGTCGGTCGCGGGCAGACCTGTAACAGGGACCGGTCCCTCGCGATGAGAAAAGAACGGAATTTGCCAGAAACCTTTTTGTCCGTCGTGCGTTATCCTGACAGACAAGGGAAATGGCGCTTGGTATGGTGGTTGCTTTTTCAATCCTGGTTGCGTTTCTGACCCGCGCGGCGCTGATCGCGTTGTTCTTGCCGTTCAGCGCTGTTGACAAACTGATCAACCACAGGGAGGCAGTGCGGCAAGCGCAGGGGGCAGGCGTTGGGCCGATATTGGCGACCATTCTCATCGCAACAGGGTTTACTATCGAAGTCATCGGCTCCCTGGGCATTCTCACTGGACTAGCAGACCGGTTTGCGGCGCTTACCTTAGCGGGCTATTGCGCGGCGGCGGCCCTTTTGTACAAAAGGTTTTGGGCGACAGATGATTTTGCGCTGCGCGGGCCAAGCAAGGGCCGCGAGGTGTTTTGGGATTTCATGAAAAATTTCGCGGTTGCTGGCGGCTTTCTGCTGATCACATTCGGAACCAGTGCGGCGACGGTCGGGTCTTTTTTCTCCGACCCGCTCGCTTCCAGCCATCCGTACAAAATCACCCTTCCGTTGAAAGGGGATTGACCATGGAACACCCTCCGAAAGTCGCCTATGGCCATCTCTATGTGGATGAAGATGGCATCAGTCATCAGCAGACCTGCCACCTGACCGAGTTTGAAATGGAAGCGATCCAGCCTGCCGCCGATCCGCAATGGCAGGGCCGCAAACACCACGACGGCGCGACCGTAATGGTCACTGTGTTGCCGGTTGGCTGGATTGGCGCATGGCATGAAAATCCGAAACCGCAATGGATCATAACGCTCAGCGGTGCATGGTTCGTGGAGTCGATGGATGGCGTGCGAAATGAATTTGGGCCAGGCGAGATTTCCTTCGGCGAGGACCAGGGCTGCGCGACGCGGGGTGGCAGGACGGGTCATCGCTCCGGCACGGTTGGCGACGTGGCAGCGGTGTTGATGCTGGTCCAGTTTGACCACAAGCGCGACAAGATCACCCCTTGTCGTTTCAGGTGACGCGATGGATATGCCACTTGCGCCTTTTGTTGATGTGATTGACACGCGCTTCGCCAAACTTTTGCTTGGCAATGCTGTTCTGGAAACGCTGGCAACCGGTTTTCGCTGGACCGAAGGGCCGGTCTGGATGGGCGATTGGAACTGCCTACTGTTCCAGGACCTTCCCAACGACCGCACGATGCGTTGGATTGACGGCGTTGGAACCTCGGTCTTCCGGCAACCGTCCGGTTACGCCAACGGACAGGCGCGGGATCCGGCCGGGCGATTGATCTGGTGTTCACATGGCGCGCGCGCGATACTGCGTATGGAACATGACGGCAGCGTTGTCAGTCTGGCACAGCGCCACGATGGCAAGGTGCTGAACGCTCCAAATGACATTGCGGTGAAATCGGATGGTACGATCTGGTTTTCCGACCCGCTATACGGCTTGCAGTCGGATTATGAAGGGGGGCGGCGGCATAGCGAGCAGGGGGTGGCACTTTACCGCTTGGACCCGGCGGACGATATGCTGCAAGTGATGTCCGATGATTTTGGCGGCCCCAACGGCTTGATGTTTTCACCCGATGAAAGGCGGCTCTACGTCGCAGAAACCGGCGATCAGACGAAACCGGAACCGGAGCAGAATATCCGGGTTTTCGATGTTTCGTCAGACGGAAGGCAGCTTTCCAACCGGTCAGTTTTTCACACGATCTCGCCGGGGTATTGTGACGGTATGACGGTCGATGAATATGGCAATCTTTGGTCGAGTGCCGCCGACGGTGTGCATTGCATTGCGCCCGATGGCGCGCTACTCGGCAAGGTTCTGGTGCCTGAACGGGTTTCCACCGTCACCTTCGGCGCGCAAAAGCTCAACCGGCTGTTCATCACTGCTTCCTCCTCGCTCTATGCGATTTACCTCAATTGCCGGGGCGTCAGCCGATGACCGAAGCGTTGCGCATCCGGTTGGTCGCCGCGCGGCCGGAAACCCTAGCGGAGTTTTACTGTACTGCTTTGGGGTTCTCTCGATCCGGTAACCTCGTGGCACATGATCCGTTCTGCGGCACGCCCGTATCCGGTTGCTGTTTGCGGCTGGGGGATCAGTTTGTCGAGATTGTCCGGTTTGAGCGAAGCACCCCTTCCTCCACGCAACTGATTGCGTCAAACGATCCGCATTTTCAGCACTTTGCGATCGCGGTGCCGGATATGCCCCGCGCCATGCAGCACTTATCGACGCGGACGGGATGGACGGCGATTTCAGCGGGTGGCGCACGGCAGTTGCCCAGATCCTCCGGCGGGGCTATTGCCTTCAAATTTCGTGACCCGGAAGGGCATCCTCTGGAACTCTTGCAATTTCCGAAGGGAAATATGTCAGAAGTCTGGTGCAACAAAATCCAGCTTTTCATGGGAATAGATCATACGGCAATTGTGGTCGGCAATCTGCAAGCCAGCATATCGTTTCTCGAAGAAGAAGGTTTTGAGAAAACCGCCGCATCGCTCAATAAGGGTGCGGAACAAGCCGCGCTCGATGGTGTGACAGCACCGGTTGTCGATGTTGTCGCCCTTTCCCGCGGTGTGCAACCGCCACATCTGGAACTGTTGCACTACCGTCAACCGGCGGCTGGGGTGGCGCCACGCCTTGCGGATGATTGCGTGCTGGCGACCCGGACCATTTTGCGCCGCGAAGGCGAAGGTGTTATCGGGCCGGATGGACATAGGTTCATCACCTGAAACAGCCTGCGCTTGCGCCTACGGCATGCCCATAGGTGCCATCCGCATCGCCAGATTCGCCATGATCCAAATTGTGCCACCCGCCATCAGGGCTAGTACGAGCGTCGTGAACAGGATCAGATGCAAATCCTCTCGCTTTTGTTTTGACAGATCAATGTGCAGAAATAGGCGGAAGTGCACGGCGATCTGGATGATGGCGAGAACGGCGATCGTCACCAGAACCGTGTCTTTGGAAACCACATGCCAGTTCACCAGGGCAAACGGGATCAGCGTCAGGGCAATCGCCAGGGAAATCCCCCAGACATAGCTACGAAATTCTTGGCTTTCCTGTGTGCTTCGGTGGTGCGTTTTGCGCATCATGCCAACCCCGCCAGATACACGACCGAAAATATCCCGATCCAGACAATATCGAGGAAATGCCAAAGCAAGCCAAGGCGCAGCAATCCGACCCTGACCTCCTGATCCACGCCGTAGACAGCAATCTGACCGACAATTGCAATGAGCCACAGGCTGGCCGCCGCAACGTGCAACCCGTGCAGTGGCACCAGCGCGAAGAAGGCAGAAAGAAACCCGCTGCGGCTGGGGGTGCCGCCCCTGTCGAACATGGTGAGCAGGTCACGCAGTTCAAATCCGAGGAACGCAATCCCAAGCAACAACGTCACGCCCAATCACAGTAAAAGACGGCTTGTTCCATGTTCATATTTCAGCGCAAGCGAGGCCATTCCGAAGGTGAAACTGCTGAACAGCAGAATCATGGTCTCAATGAAGGCGCTGCTGATGTCGAACAATTCCCGCTGCCCCGGCCCACCAGCAGTGGAATGGATCATCGTCGCATAAGTAGTAAACAGCAGACCGAACAGGATGGCATCGCTCATCATGAAAACCCAAAAACCGAACAGCGTTTCTGCGGCCGCTTCGTCACTTTGGGCTTGTTCAGGGCCAAGGTTCTGTCCGGGGTGTCCGAGGGGTTGCACGCTCATGTGGCACCTCGTTCGGTTTCAAGCACCGCAAGCCCGCAATTCGCGGAAGTGGATTCTTCTGCGCGCGAGATTGCCGGGGCGGCGGCCACGGCATGAAGCCAGCGATCATTTTCCAGACGCACCGTCTGCGCGGCAATGATGCGGGTGGTGTCACGCGCAAACCCCCGCAGGATCACGGTTGCCATCGCCGCCACGGATGCGACAATCACCAGCCACCAGATGTGCCAGACAAGGCCAAAGGCAAGCACGAATCCAACGGTGCCGATCACCGGCCCGATGGCGCTGTTTTTCGGCAATTCGATATCCTCAAAGCCATCAAGCGGCAGGTAGGCGCTGCCAGCCTCTTTCGACAGCGTGAAGTCGTCGCGGCCCTGAACCACCGGGATCATCGCGAAATTATACTCGGGTGGGGGCGCTGACACCGCCCATTCCAGACTGCGCCCATCCCATGGGTCGCCTGCAAATACGCGGTTCGCATTCCGCTGCTTGATTGATACCCACAGTTGCATCACCAGCGCCGTCAAGGCCGCAAGCAACAGCAATGCGCCCAGAAAAGCCACCCATTCGAGCGGCACATAGGCGGGCTGTGCATAGGCCACGGAACGGCGCGGTAGACCCATGATCCCGAGCGCATAAAGCGGGAAAAATGCCAGCATGAAGCCAAATATCCAGCACAGCGCCGAGATTACGCCCCATCTTTCATTCAAACGAAAGCCGAAGGCTTTGGGAAACCAGAAGTGATAGCCCGCGATCATGCCGAACAGCACGCCCGGCACCGCGACATTGTGGAAATGCGCGACCAGAAACACGGTGTTATGCACCTGATAATCAATCGTCGGGTTGGCCAGCAGGATTCCGGTCATACCACCAAGAACGAACAGCAGAATGAAGCCGATCAAATAGACCATCGGCGCGGTATACCGCACACGGCCGCGAAACATCGTCCACATCCAGTCATAAATCTTCACGCCGGTAGGAATGCCGATCAGCATGGAGGCGATGCCGAAAACGGCGTTGATATGCGCGCTTTGACCCATGGTGAAGAAGTGGTGCAGCCAGACCGTGAATGACAGGATCGAAATTGCCATTGTCGCCATCACCAGCGAGCGGTAGCCAAAGAGCACCTTGCCGGAGAAGGTTGAGACAACTTCAGAATAGACGCCAAAGGCGGGCAGGATCAGAATATAGACCTCGGGGTGGCCGAACAACCAGAACAGATTGGCGAAGTTCATCATGTTGCCGCCACGGTCATTGGTAAAAAAGTGGAAATCCAAGTAACGATCCAGCGCCAGTTGCGCAGTCGCCACGGTCAGGGGCGGCATGGCGAAAATCATGATGATGGCGGTGCAAAGTGCAGTCCATGTGAACAGCGGCATGCGCAGAAACGTCATTCCGGGGGCGCGTTTCTTGTAAATCGTCACTGCGAAATTAATGCCGCTCAGGGTGGACCCCAAGGAAGCGAGTGACAGTGCCCAGATCCAGTAATCCGGCCCTTCGCCGGGGCTGAATGTCGCCTCGGTAAACGGCGGATAGCCGAACCAGCCACCGGTGGAAAATTTGCCGATCACCAGCGAGATCATCACCAACGCAGCACCTGCCGCCGTCAACCCAAGACTGATCGAATTGAGCACCGGAAATGACACATCGCGCGCGCCGATTTGCAGCGGCATCACATAATTGATCAATCCGGTGAGGAAAGGCATTGCCATGAAAAAGATCATGATGGTGCCATGTGTGCTGAAGAGTTGTGCGAAATGATCCGGCGAGAGGAACCCCCCATCAAGACCGAACGCCTGCTGCGCCCGCAT
>NZ_JAKDLJ010000554.1 GCF_030452865.1 Pseudorhodobacter sp. | reverse complement strand
CCGCCGTATGCCAGCAAGAACCCCGGCAGCGCCATGATCAACCAGCGGAAATAGTTGGTCCCGGCATCGCGGTACTCCCCCGGTTCGGACACGACGGAAATCAGCGCCGGCCCCAACCACAGCGCAATCACCATCAGCGCAGCAGTGGCCAGAACCCCGAAGCTGATCCCCTGAACTGCCAGTTTTCGGGCTTTTTCAACGTCCTTGCCGCCCTTTGCCTTGCCGACAAGCGCACTCATCGCGGCACCAAGGCCGAAACCCACTGCCATGTTGATGAAGAACGCCTGAAAACCTACCGCAAGCCCGGCTTGCGCCTGGGTTGAGATCTGCCCGGCGAAATAAACGTCAACGACATTGTAAAGCGTGGAAAACAGCATGCCCACAGCAGCAGGCACCGCCAGCACGCGGAAATGGCCGGAAATCGCGCCTGTTGTCAGATCCCGGTCAATTGCACCGCTTGCCATGAAACGCCTCTTGGATATCCGCCCGGTATGCCCACCGAAAGGGTTCAGGCCTTTGCGTGGCGACGATAGCGCAGCGAGGACAGCAGAGCGAGGCCAATCACTCCGGCCCCCAAAAGCCCGGTGACGGCTTCGGGGATATGCCACAGCGTTTGCGCGAACATGATGATAGACAGGATCAGGATTGACCAGAATGCGCCGTTTTCAAGATAGCGGAATTCGGCAAGTGTCTGCCGCTCGACCAGCATGATGGTCATCGAACGCACATACATCGCACCAATTCCCAGACCGAGGGCGATCAGGAACAGGTTTTGCGTCAGCGCGAACGCCCCGATCACGCCGTCAAAGCTGAACGAGGCGTCCAGCACCTCCAGATAAAGAAACGCGCCAACGCCGCCCTTGGCCGCAAGATCTGTCGCCTCATGGCTGGCGTCGAGCAGGTGCCCCACGACTTCCACCGCCAAAAACGTCAGCAGGCCCGAAAGCCCTGCCAACAGAAAGGTATCCAGCCGCTCGGGTGGGACGAAGCGTGAAAAACCAAGCATCATTGCCAGCACCAAGGCCACTTCCAACCCGCGCACTGAGGCAAAGCGAGCCATCTGCCGTTCCAGAACTGCGATCCAATGCACTTCTTTGGCGTCGTCAAAAAAGTAATTCAGTGCCACCATCATCAGAAACGCACCGCCAAAGGCCGCGATGCCCAGATGCGCTTCCGCGATGATCCGGGCATATTCATTCGGACGGGTCGCGGCCAGATGCAGCGCCTGCCACGGGCCAATCCCGGCAGCCACGACCACAATCAGCAGCGGAAAGATGATCCGCATGCCAAAGACCGCGATGATGATGCCCCAGGTCAGAAATCGGTGCTGCCATTCCGGCGTCATGTTTTGCAACTTGTTGGCGTTGACGATCGCATTGTCGAAGGACAGCGAAACTTCCAACACCGCAAGGACGCAGCCGATCAGGAAGAATCCGATCGCGCCGTTCAGATTGCCGAAGGTGAACCAACCAAGGACGAACGCGAGGATGAGGCCAATGACGGTGAAGCCAATGGCCCAGCGGAAATAGCTTAGAGTTGTCGCCATGAATGCCCCCTGTCGTTCCTAGGTGGCGCGTTGCAGCCGAAGGGTCAAGCCCCCGCGCGCCCTTCTTCCTAGCGGATCGGGGCCCCGGGCGTGGGACGCAACGGAATGCGGCTGTCACCCTGCAACACAAAGACATCGCGCCCTTCGATCACCACGGCGGTCAGGGGGCCACCATAGGCGGCAGAACTGTCGATATCGACCCGGTTGCCATAATTCACCGCCGCTGGCAGTGCCGTGTGTCCGTGGATCACCAGCCAAGGGTAGGGGGCA
>NZ_JAKDLJ010000130.1 GCF_030452865.1 Pseudorhodobacter sp. | reverse complement strand
GCCCCTCCCCCGTTCAAACCCGGGCGGAGGCACTTGGTCTGCCTGTGCGCACGCCAACCTCGCTGCGCGACGCCGCCGCCGTGACGGGGTTTCGCGATCTGGGCGCCGATGTTGCTGTCGTTGTCGCCTATGGCTTGATCTTGCCGCAAGATATTCTTGACGCGCCGGTGCATGGCTGCCTGAATATCCACGCCTCATTGCTGCCGCGCTGGCGTGGTGCCGCCCCGATCCACCGCGCCATCATGGCGGGTGATCCAACCACCGGTGTCTGCATCATGCAGATGGAGGCGGGACTGGACACCGGCCCCGTTCTGCTGCGCCACGAAACGCCCATCGGGCAAACGGAGACCACTGCCGATCTGCACGACCGGCTGTCAACCATGGGTTCGGAACTGATTCTACAGGTGTTAGGAAATCTCCCCCAGCTCACACCGATGCCGCAAGCGGAAGCGGGTGTGACCTACGCCACCAAGATCGACAAAGCCGAGGCGCGGATTGACTGGACGCAATCCAGCGAAACGGTGGACCGTCAGATCCGGGGTCTTTCGCCATTTCCCGGTGCGTGGTGCGAAGTGGGCGACGAGCGGGTGAAGCTGTTGCGGTCGCGCATTGCCGATGGAGAGGGCACGCCGGGGCAGGTTCTGCATGGTTTCAAAATTGCCTGTGGCAGCGGCGCCGTGGAGGTGCTGCAAGCGCAACGAACCGGCAAGCGCCCTGCGGCCGCAGCAGACATCCTGCGCGGTTTCCCTTTACCGTCAGCCTTGTCCTGATCGCAAAAGGGTGATCACGCAGCGCCTTTGCTTTCGGTTTGATCGCGTTTCGTGCTATGCAACACACAACCCGTTTGCTGGAGCATCACCATGCCCGTGATTCTTGCCATCGTCATCATAGGGTCTGCTTTCGGATTTCTCGCAAGTCGCATGATGCGGATTGAGGCTGATGTGCCGACGACCATCGCCATTGGCATCGCAGGGGCGTTTATCGCTTGGGTAATCTTGCGACTTCCTATTTCCGTGATCGAGCTTATGGCGGTTTTGTTCTCAATCGCTCTCGGCGCGATGCTGTTGCTCAGCTTGTGGCAAAACCACAAGTCCAAATAGGTCCAATGCCATCGCACAGCGTCTGAAACGGCTTCCTTTCAGTGCCGAGGCAGATATGCGACCGGGGCGTTCTCATCACGCCAGAAGTCCAGTGGCGCATTCTCCGAAACCGGGGTGGCGCGCTTGAATTCGCAGATCACCTCCCCATTCTCAACCGAGGAGGCCACGATCAGACATTGGAAAATCTGGTTCGCCCCATCATAAATATCAATCAACCCGCGCAGATGCGGCGTTCGTGCCGCATCAAGCGCGATCCCGGTTTCCCACATCCGCAGGATCGGGAATACCGCGTCACCAAGCTGTACGCGCAAACGGGACCGCCGCTTCAGTTTCCGCAACGTCGCGGCTTCCAACCCTTCGCGAATCTCCTGTGGCAGAAACTCCAGCATGATCTGTCCTTTCGTTGCTGACCAGTGTGACCTCAAATGCGTTAAAATCAAGACAAGCCGTTGACAGCGACGCATGGCATTATCCACGCGACCGAAAAGTCACGTTGCCGATATCGGAAGAATCGCCCATCCCGGCGCAAATTGACACCGCCTGAAACGCCCAGAAGCCGCGCTTGGGGCTTTATGCGGGTCACGGCCGAAGTGATTGCAGCGCTTTGGCATTGCCAGTCCGCGTCTCCCTGCTACCTTGGGCGAAAAATAGACAACGGACGGAACTGATGCGCCATCTTGCCTTGCTCGCCCTTCTTGCCAACCTCGTCAGTCCCGCCGTAGCCGCGCCCTGCGGCGGCAATTTCACCGCATTCCTGACCACAATGCAAACCGAGGCGCAGGCGCAAGGGCTTTCCGCCGCCGACGCGCTGCGCTTTTTCGGCAATTTGCAACAAGACCCGAAAGTCCTGAAAGCCGATCGCGCGCAGGGTGTGTTCCGCAAAACCTTCACTGACTTTGCCCGCAGCCTGATCAGTCAGAACCGGATCGACAACGGCCGCGCCAATGCGCGTAAATACGCCGCGCTTTTTGACCGTGCGCAAAAGGATTACGGCATCCCCTCTGGTATCCTTCTGGCGTTCTGGGCGTTTGAGACGGATTTCGGCACCTTCCAGGGCGATTACAACACCGCCAACGCGCTTGCCACCCTCGCCCATGATTGCCGCCGACCTGACCTGTTCCAGCCGCAACTCCTCGCTGCGGCCAAACTGTGGCAGTTGGGCGATTTTGACCCCGCGACCACGACAGGCGCATGGGCGGGGGAAATTGGCATGGTCCAGATGCTGCCGGCCGACATTCTGGAGCGTGGAGTTGATGGCGATGGCGACGGTAAGGTGACACTGAAAACCTCCGTTCCGGATGCGATCCTGTCGGGCGCGCGCATGCTGCATGATTTCGGCTGGCAAGCCGGGCAACCCTGGCTGCAGGAGGTGGTCTTGCCCGACAGTCTTGACTGGGCACAGACTGGCTTGAAAACGCAGCGTCCTGCTGCGGAATGGTCGGCGATGGGTGTGAAACCGCGTGAAGGCACGCTTGCAGATCTGCCCGCCTCGATCCTGCTGCCGGAAGGGCGCAAAGGCCCGGCCTTCATCGCCTATCCGAATTATTCCGTTCTGTTCAAATGGAACCAGAGCTTTGTTTATGTCACAACCGCCGCCTATTTTGCCAACCGGCTGTCCGGAGCGGCGGTCTTCAACCCCGGCAATCCCGACCCGCAACTCTCGCTGGAGGATACCAAGACCTTGCAGGAACGCCTGCAACAGCGCGGTTACGATGTCGGCGGCATCGACGGCATTCTTGGCAGCGGTACCCGTGATGCGGTGCGACAGGAGCAGCAACGGCTAGGGCTTCCGGCCGATGCCTGGCCGACGCATGATCTGTTGAACCAGCTATGAGCGATTGGGGAATCTGTACGACCGTCAAAGCGCCGCTGGAACAGGTGCAAGCCTTCGCCGCCTATCACCTTGACCTCGGCGCGGCCCATATCTGGTTGCATTTTGATGACCCGGAAGACCCCGCCGCCGCCGCGTTTGACGACCCGCGTATCACCTGCCTTCGTTGCACAGATGCCTATTGGCTGGGGTTGATTGGCAAACGGCCTGAGCGTCACCAGAACCGGCAGGGCCGCAACATGCACCGGGTTTACAAGACCGGCGCTTTGCCCTGGATCGCGCATATCGACGTAGATGAATATCTTTTGCCCAATTACCCGATTGGCGAAATCCTTGACACCGCACAGCCCGAACAACTGATGCTGCGCATGGCCCCGTGGGAGGCGTTGCATGACGCGGCGCTTGCCGATGACATCTTCACCGCCAACCATTTCCGCGCAGCCCTACGCGGAGACGGCAATCACGATGCCCGCGCCCGCGCGTTTAGCAAATATGCCGCGCTACTGCCACATGGTGTGCTCTCCCACGCCGCAGGCAAGTGCTTTTTCCGGACCGGATTGTCCCGGTTTGAGCCTCGGTTGCACGGTGCCTTCAGGGCCGGTGTGCGGGTGCCCGGTGGTGAGTTTACCGAAAACATCGCACTGCTGCATTTTCACGCCCAAGACCCGGCGCGCTGGAAAGACCGGCTGCATTTCCGGCTGACGCGGGGGGCGTATCAGTACAATCCTGCGCTGCAAGAATGGCTGCTGGCTGCGGATGATGCTGCAATTGACCGCTTTTATCAAGAAACCCAGACCGCAACACCCGACACCCTCCGCCGCCTGGGTGATGAGGGTGTGTTGTTGGAGGCAAAGCTCGGCTTGCGCGACCGGATCACGGCGCAGGGTTGGTCATAGCGCATAAACCTCGGTTTTGCATTCACCCGGCGCATTGGCCGTTGGTTGGGCGCGACCCACCACCCCGTCAGGCCACCAACGCCTCCGCCCGCTTCAAATCGACCGAGACCAACTGGCTGACGCCTTGCTCCGCCATCGTCACCCCGAACAGGCGATCCATCCGCGCCATGGTAACGGCATGGTGGGTGATGATCAGAAAGCGGGTTTCGGTGCGGCGGGTCATTTCGTCCAGAAGATCACAGAACCGCGTGACGTTGGCGTCATCCAACGGCGCGTCCACCTCATCCAACACGCAAATCGGGGCGGGGTTCGCAAGGAAAACCGCGAAGATCAGCGCCATCGCGGTCAGCGTTTGCTCCCCCCCCGACAACAGCGAAAGCGTCGCCAGCTTCTTGCCCGGTGGTTGGCACATGATCTCCAGCCCTGCCTCCAGCGGATCGTCAGACTCGACAAGCACCAGCCGTGCCTCGCCCCCGCCGAACAAATGGGTGAACAGGGTGCCGAAAGAGGTGTTCACCTGCTCAAACGCCGTCAAAAGCCGTTCGCGCCCTTCGCGATTCAGCCCGGCAATGCCTGCGCGCAGCTTCTTGATCGCCTCCTCCAGATCGTGTTTCTCGGTGGCGAGCGTGTCATGCTCCTCCTGCACCGATTTCGCGTCTTCCTCGGCCCGCAGGTTCACCGCGCCCAATGCTTCGCGCTGGCGCTTCAGGCGGCTGACCTCGGTTTCAAGATGATCGACATTCGGCATCCTGTCGGGGTCGACATCCAGCGTTTGCAGAAGCTTTTCCGGTGCGCAATCCAACTCCTCGTGGATGCGCAGGGTCGCGGCGTCGCGCGCGTCCACCGCCGCCTCCTGCCGCGCCTCAGTGCGGGCGCGGGCCTCTCGCGCCTCCCCCGCAAGACGTTCGGCTTCGCGCTCGTGCAGTGTCGCCTCGCGCAGCGCGGCCTCCGCCTGCACCAACGCATCGGCGGCATTGGCGCGGCGCAACTCTGCCGCGTCCAGCGCATCTGCCAAATCCTCGCGCTGGATCGCGATTTCTTCGGGGGCTGCCTGCGCGTCGACCAACTCACCCTCGGTCAGCGTCTTGCGTTCCGCGAGTTCCTGCGCGCGGCTGGAAGCGGTCTCCAAGCGGTGCTTCCAGCCCGAGATTTCCTGCGTCACCTCTTGCCGCCGCTTCAGCCGCGCCTCCCCTTCACGGCGCAACTCATCATGGGCGGAACGGCGCGTCATCATGGTGATCCGCGCCGCCTCCACCGTGGTTTTCAGCGCCTCGACCGTCGCACGGGCGGCGTCAAGATCCGCCAGCGTATCAACGGCATTGCGAGCATCGCGCAGGGCCGCACGCGCCTCCGTCGCCTCAAGGTCAAAGCGGGCGACTGCCAGACGCGCAGCTTCCAACTTGCCCCCGGCGATGGAGCGGTCGGCTTCAGCCCGCGCCAAGGCACGGTTGGCGCCGGTCACGCGGGCATCGGCAGAGCGGCGGGCATCACGCGCGATCTGATCGGCGCGCGCCAGCTCGGCAAGCCGCGCCTGCAACCGCTCATGCGCCAGTCTTGCGCCATCGGCGCGGGCGGCGACATCCTCAAGATCCCGCTTCAACTGCACCAAACGGTTCAACTGCTTCAACCGCAGCGCAGCGGCAGAGGGCGCGTCATCCGCCCCAACGCGGAACCCGTCCCAGCGCCACAAATCGCCCTCTACGCTGACCAAGCGTTGACCGGGGCGCAGGGCGGATTGCAAAGCCGCGCCCTGATCACGCCTCACCAAACCGATTTGCGCAATCCGGCGATGCAGTACCTCCGGCACCGCGACCCATGCGGCCAAAGCGGTGGCCCCTGCGGGCAAGCCCGCGTTTTCGTCGTAATCCGGCAAGCTGGCCCAGCCCGAAACCGCATCGCCCGCAATCGCAGGGGCGCGCAAATCATCGGCCAATGCAGCACCCAGCGCCGCCTCATATCCCGGCTCTACTCGGCACAGGTCCATTACCTGTGACCCAGCGGCAGATTCGCGCTCCACCAAACGCGCCAAAGCCGCAACCTCGGCCCGCAGGGCATTCGCCTCGCCCTCCGCTTCGGAGCGCATCGCGCGGGCATCGGCTTCGCGGCCCTGTACTTCGGCGCGGGCCTCCTCGGCGGACTCCAACGCGTCTTCGGTGGCTTCGGCCAGGGCGGCGGCTTCCTCTTGCGCGATTTCGGCGGCTTCAAAACCTTCGGCGGCGCGCGCTTCGGCCTCTTGCGCCTCAACAGCGGTTTCGCGCGCGCGGGCTGCGTTGCCCTCCGCCTTTTCCACCGTGTTTTGAGTATCCACCAGCAAGCGTCGCCCCGATTGATGACGGGCCGCAAGCCGCGCAACATCTTCGGTCATTTCCGACATGCCACCTTCACGGTCTGTCAGCAGCGCCCCCGCTTCGCGTGCAGCATCCGCCGCATCGCGCAGCTTGTCGTCATGGCCTTCGGTCGCGCGGGAAAGCTGTTCCGCCTCCCACTCCAGCCGCTCAATCGTGTCGAGGGCATCGCGGTTCAATCCGGCTTCCCGCTCCATATCGCGGGTGAGTTGGTCAATGCGGCCGCGAAGGGTTTCAATGGTCTGCATCGCGCGGGCTTCGGTATCGGCTAGGGTATCGCGCTGCACGCTCAGCCGTTGCAGGATCGCCCCCGCAATCGCCTCCTCCTCGCGTTTGGGCGGCAGGGCGGCCTCCGCTTTCACGCGGGCATCTTCGGCCACTCGCGACAGGGTTTCGGCTTTGCTCGCCTGCACCAAACGGTCACGCAACTGGGTTTCGGCCTCCAGCACCGCGATATCCGCCTCCCGCCAGCGGCGGAACAAAAGCATCCCTTCGCTGCGGCGCAACTCGGTGCCGATCTCGCGGTAGCGGGCGGCTTGACGGGCTTGCCGGGCAAGCGTTCCAAGCTGCACCGCCAATGCCTCCAACACGTCATCAATGCGGGAAAGATTGGTTTCGGTCGCGGTCAGCCGCAACTCCGCCTCATGCCTGCGCTGATACAGCCCGGAAATCCCGGCCGCTTCCTCCAGAATACGGCGGCGCGATTTCGGCTTGGCGTTGATCAGTTCCGCAATCTGGCCCTGCCGCACCAGCGCAGGCGAATGCGCCCCGGTGGAGGCATCGGCGAACAGCATTTGAATGTCGCGCGCCCGCACGTCGCGGCTGTTCACCTTGTAGGCGGACCCGGCGTCGCGCGTGATCCGCCGCGCAATCTCGATCGTATCGGCCTCATTGAAACCCGATGGGGCAAGCCGTTCCTGATTGTCGATCACCAGCGCCACTTCGGCAAAATGCCGCGCCGGGCGGCTGGCAGTACCGGCAAAGATCACGTCTTCCATGCCGCCGCCGCGCATCGCGGTGGGCCGGTTTTCCCCCATCACCCAGCGCAGGGCTTCCAACAAGTTCGACTTGCCGCAACCGTTCGGACCGACCACGCCTGTCAGCCCCTCATGGATAATCAAATCCGTGGGGTCGACGAAACTCTTGAAACCGTTGAGCCGCAGCCGGTTGAAACGCAAAGAACAGGCACCTTGATTCTGTCAGTTGCGCAATCGTCGGTATCCTCACGCTATGTGTCAAGCCGTTAACCCTGCATTATGGGGCAGGACGGCGGTTATCCACAACATCTTGCAACTTTCGGGTGCGGCAAGGTCAACAGATTGCCGCACAAACGTCTTGTAACAAAGCACGAATTCCGCTTGACCGGGCGCTTGGTGCCAAGGACAGTCATTGAGATGAAGGAATCCCGCATGACCCCGTTTCAACCGCATGAGCCCTATGACTGGGACGCGCTTCTGGCGCAGATCAGACGGGCATTTGCCGGGATGGAAGGGCGTATCGACCCGCCCTCATCTCTCAACCGGATGAAGGCGCAGGATCTCGCGTCCCATCCGGGGGAGGTCTGGGTGATCGGCACGCCGCCGCGCGCTTGTATGGTGCTGACCCGCAAAGCCCATGCGCTGCACTTGGGCCGCCTTTCGGTTGACCCGCCCTATCAGCGCAAAGGCTATGCCCATGCCTTGATCACCCACGCCGAAACCCGCGCCCGCGCCCTTGGTCTGTCCGCGCTGGAACTGCAATCCCGCATTGAACTTGTCGAAAACCACGCGATTTTCTTTGCAATGGGGTTTGAGCAGACCGGATCAACGACCCACGCGGGGTTCGAGGGTCCGACCTCGCTCGTGTTCACCAAGAGGATCAAACCCGAATCCGTCTGACCTGAGACATCAGGCATCACCTGAGGCGTTGAAATCTTTGATTTCAGGCAGCGTTTGGAGATTCATGTATGACCAGATAGGCTTTAACGCTGCGACACCCGCATCGCCTTGCCCTGGTCCTTCTGCCTGCTGCGAATGACGGTAAACAGGCCCGCCAGCACGACGACCGCGCCGCCGACAACCACATTGATGCGCAAGGTCTCATCAAAGACAACCAGCGCAATCACGGTGACGAACACTATTTGCAGATAGGCGAAAGGTTGCAACGCGCTCGCCTCCGCCACCGAATAGCTGCGAATCAAAAGGTAATGCCCAAAGAGCGCGAGGGAGGAATAAAAACCCATCATCAGCGCGTCAAACGGTGGCATCGCCACAAGGAATGGCAAGCCTA
>NZ_JAKDLJ010000129.1 GCF_030452865.1 Pseudorhodobacter sp. | reverse complement strand
CGGATGAGCGGTGGCTCCACCGTAGTTTTGGACAGCGATATGAGCGCGATTGAGCAGATGCGCCGCTTCGGCGCCAAGGGCTTCTTCGGCGACCCGACCCGCCCGGAACTGCTGGAGGCGGCGGGGCTGTCGAAAGCATCCGTGCTGGTGGTTGCGGTGGACAAGCCGGAAAACGCGCTGAAAATCGTGGCCTTCGCCCGCAAGCACAACCCCGACCTGCACATCATCGCGCGCGCCTATGACCGTCCGCATGTCTTCGCTCTGTATCAGGCCGGGGCCAGCGACATTGTGCGCGAAACCTATGACAGCTCCATCCGAGCCGGTCGCTATGTACTGGAAAATACTGGCTTTACCGAATATGAGGCCGCAAAACTCTGCCAGACCTATTTCAAGGTCGAACGCGCGGCGATGCGTGATCTGGCGGCCCTTTGGGTGCCGGGCCAACCGGTCCACCTGAACGACGCCTATATCGCCCGCGCGCAACAGCTTGAGCGCGACCTCGCCACCGCAATGCATGAGGATCTGGACGAAACCCGCAACAATCTGGAGGCGGCGGAATAAGGCGTTTCGGCTCCCACCCGCACCCGCCAAATCATTCCGCGTCACATATGCAACGCCGACCTCAACCGAGATTCGCGCTCGCCCGAGACAAGAGACAACGGTTCGCAACGCGGTTTAACGCCTGGCATCCGTTGCGTTGTCTTCTCTGTAAAAATATCCTCAGGGGGGTCAAGGGGGGCAGAATGCCCCCCTTGCTCTAGCAGCCTGCGGGGGCAGAATGCCCATTGGTCTAGCAGCCTGTGGGGCAGAATACCCCCTCGGTCAATCATCCCGCCGCGATCGAGATCAGATTCGGGGTCCGTGGCAGGTGGAGAAAAAAAACGGCGGCCATAATGACCGCCATTCTCTCAGATTTTTGCTCCTTCTCAGGCCGCACGCGACAACAGAACATCATCCACGGTCTTTTGCGCACCCTTTTCGTCCACCCCGGACACGGCGGCAACTTCGCGGGTCAAACGCTCCAGCGCAGCCTCATAAAGCTGACGCTCCGAATAGGATTGTTCGCGCTGATCATCAGTGCGGTGCAGGTCGCGCACCACTTCGGCAATCGACAACAGATCGCCAGAGTTGATCTTCTGCTCATATTCCTGCGCCCGACGCGACCACATCGCGCGCTTCACGCGGGCCTTGCCCTTCAGCGTATCCAGCGCCTTGTTGATCAGGTCCGGCGACGACAGTGAACGCATACCGATTTCGGTTGCCTTGTTGGTCGGAACCCGCAGCGTCATCTTGTCTTTTTCGAACGAGATCACGAAAAGTTCCAGATGCAGACCGGCGATCTCCTGTTCCTCGATGGAAATGATGCGGCCGACACCATGGGCCGGATAAACAACAAACTCGTTGGGGCGAAACTCAGGCTTCTTGGTCTTTGTCATACGTCATTTCCTCATGCGGCCATCCACCGTTCGGAACAAAAAAACCGCACGCGGCCACAACGGCCCCGTCGATCGGGATTCATGTCCAGAAATTAGCCCAACCCGGCAAGCAGCATCCGGTTGGGTGCGGTGGTCCTTGGTTTTCTATAACAATTGTATAACACAGAATCACCCCAAATCCAACAGGGTATGATTCCAGACACAACGCGTCTGCCCCTTTGAAATCAGAGCGCTAGATTGGCGCGGGCCGGTGCGGATAGGTTGACGCAGCGTCAGTCGATTCGGAGTTCACCCGCCCTCACCCGGTTTGTCCGAAAAGTACTTGGTCAGCTTGTCGGTTTCACCATCCCGGTCCTCATATCCTGGCAGCGGGTCTTTCTTGGTCACGATCACCGGCCACTGTTCGGCATAGTTGCGATTGAATTCCACCCATTTTTCCAAATCCGGCTCGGTATCCGGGCGGATGGCATCAGCAGGGCATTCAGGCTCACACACGCCGCAGTCGATACATTCATCCGGATGGATCACCAACATATTCTCCCCCTCATAGAAACAATCCACGGGGCAGACTTCGACGCAATCGGTGTATTTGCAGGCGATGCAATTGTCGATGACAACATAAGTCATGGCGGGCCTCATTCGATTCGCGTGCTTGGCACGTTGGGCGGTTCGTGTGCGCAGCACTTAGGGCGCTTGGTTAAATCACCGCGCCCGATCAATCAAGCGGGCATGCGGTTCCAGTTTGTCCCGCATCACATTCACAGGATTTTTCCCGCGCTTCATCGAGATCACAGTAAAGCGTTTGTGCTTCAACGGCCGGGCCGCGACGTGTGCCCAGTTCCAGCACCCGGATCAGACGGACAACTTCGCAGTGCCGCAAGGTCAGAACATCGCCGGGCGTGACCGCATGGCCCGGTTTCAGCACCCGTTGCCCGTTCAGCCGAACCCGATGGCCGAGAATCAACTCCGCCGCGATGCCTCGCGTCTTGCAAAACCGCGCGAAACACAGCCATTTGTCCAGCCGCAAGGTGGGGCGCATGGCGGTATCAATTGTCGCGCGCCCTTCCCCCGCAACGGTCGTTTGCTGCTTGCGCCGGCCCAATACCCTAAATCTTTCCTTTCAAGGCTGCGAGGGCGGCGAAAGGATTGTCAGGGTCGATTTTCTTCTCGGGCCTTGCCGGGCGCGCCTCGAATTTTTGTGGACTGTTGTGCGGCGGTTTGCCACCGGGCTTGCCTTTGCCCTTGCCTTTGAACCCACCCTCACGGCGCGGGCCATCGCCTTTAGGACGGTCGCCCTGCGGTCGGTCCACTTGTGGCCGTTCTCCACGCGGCTTGCCAGCCTCACGCAGTTGCGAAGCCTCGCCCGCAACGCGGTCGCGGCGCGGCGGTCGGCTGTTGCCACGCGGGCGTGGTGCCCATGTGAAGGTGACAAAGCTTTCCATCTCGGGCGCAGGTGGTTCGGCACCCGGCAACACATCATCCGGCGCATCCGAAGTTTGCAGATCATCGCGCGGGGTATCAATGCCGCCAATTTCCGGCACCGGCTGCACTGCATCTTCCGGGGTTGCATCTGTATGAACCACGGGCGCGCCGGTTTCCGCGTCGACGCCCAATTCCGTGGCCTCGTCCACCGCCGGCGTCACCTCAATCGCAATCGGCGCATCACCTGCCGGATCTGCCGGCAGGTCCATCGCTACATCGGCAACAGGGGTGCCGGGGGGCGGTTCCGATGAAGGCGCTACGGCTTTCACCCGCTCTCCCTTGTCGACGTGATATCCAAGCCCAGCCATCAGATCGGCGAATTGCTCCAGCGTCATGCCGGTGATCGACAGCATATCCGGGGTTGCCTCAAACCCGGCACGGCTGTCCTTGGCGCGCAGAAGATCGGCGAGCCGTTCCAGCATGTCAATGCGGATTGCGCGCGCACCTGCGGGGCGATAGCCTGCCAATGTGTAGTGGTTTTGCGGCACATCGGCGATGTTCGGGATCGTCACCAAGCCGGGTGGCGGGCTTTCAGGAAACTCCTGCAAGCCATTGGCAAGGCTCCACAACACCAGACGCAGGCGCGTCGGCGCAGGCTTCAGCAGCAAGGGCTGGAAAATCGTATACTGGCCAAAGCGGATACCGTGTTTGCGCAATTGTCCGCGCGCCTCCTGGTCCAGCGATTTGACCTCCTCGGCCACGGCATCACGCGGCAGCACGCCCAAGGCTTCGACCAGTCGGAACGCAAAGCCACGCGCCATGCCGGTCAGCGCCTCATCGCGGCTCAACCCCAGCAGGGGCTCGAACAACGTCGCCACCTTGCGGTCGATGAAATGCTGCAAACGGCGCTTGACCTTCTCGGCAATCTCCGGCCCGGCGTCTTCATCGACAAACGCTTCCACCGTCGGGCGCATGGCATCCGGGCCTGCAACCAACTTGCCAAGGGCAGAACTGCCCCACATCAAGCCGCCCTGCTCGGTGAAATCCAACTCCGTGTCCGGCGCGTTATAGAACTTGTCCGACCGCAGATGAAACTCCGGCTTCAACGCCTGCACCGCCGCAAGACGCAACGTCCGCGCCTCATCCACCGAAGCGCTGGCGTCCTGCCGAAAGCGGAAACCTTCCAGCCGCCCGACAAACTCACCTTCTACCGTCACTTCGCCTTTGTCATTCACCTCGGCCACAAGGCTCTCCTTCTGCTTCAACCGCCGCATCAGAACCGATGTGCGCCGGTCAACAAATCGTTGGGTCAGCGCGGCATGAAGCGCGTCTGACAAGCGGTCTTCTACAGCGCGCGTCGCGTCGCGCCAATGGGATTCGTCCGCAACCCAGTTTTTGCGCTGCGCAACGTACGTCCACGTCCGGATAAAGGCCAGACGCTTGGACAATGTGTCAATGTCGCCCTCAACGCGGTCAATGCGGTTGATTTGCGCAGCCATCCAATCGGCGGGAATCTGCCCTTGGCGCAGGTAATCAAAAATACCATGCAGCAAAGTCGCATGTTCAGTGCTGGAAATGCCGCGAAAATCGGGGATGCGGCACACGTCCCACAACAGCCGCACGTCCTGCGGTGATTTCACCCGATCCCGGATTTCGGGAATGGCAGACAGGGCTTTGAGGGCGGTGACATCATCGGCGTCCCGCGCCCGCGACAGCCATTCATCCCCGGTATGCTGTTCCAGCGCGCCGATCAACCGTTCAATCGTACCGAAAGCCAATTGTTCGTTGCGCCATGATAGTTTGCGCACCGGTGCGAAACGGTGGTTTTCAATCGCATCCACCACGTCATCATGCAGCGGCCGCGCCTCCCCCGTGACGCCAAAGCTGCCCGCCGTCATGTGCCGCCCGGCACGGCCCGCGATCTGCGCCAGTTCCTGCGGATAAAGCCCGCGCATCCGCCGCCCGTCAAACTTGGCGGTCGATGAAAACGCCACATGGCGGATATCGAGGTTCAATCCCATGCCGATCGCATCGGTCGCGACGAGAAAATCGACATCGCCGTTTTGATAAAGATCAACCTGTGCATTGCGGGTTCGGGGGCTAAGCGCGCCCATCACAACAGCACACCCGCCCTTCGTGCGGCGGATCAGTTCCGCAATCGCATAGACGTTTTCCACCGAAAATCCGACAATTGCGCTGCGCTCCGGCATACGACTTATCTTCTTCGAACCGGCATAGGTCAGCTCCGACAGGCGCGGTCGCGCCATGAACTGCACCCCCGGCACCAGTGCCGCAATTGCGGAACGCATGGTATCAGCGCCCAGAAACAGGGTTTCATGCAACCCCCGCGCCCGCAAAAGCCGGTCGGTAAAGACGTGGCCCCGCTCGGCATCAGCGCAAAGCTGAATCTCGTCAATCGCGATGAAATCGGCCCCGATCTCCAGCGGCATCGCCTCCACGGTGCAGACCCAGTATTGCGTGCGCTCAGGAACGATCCGTTCCTCCCCTGTCACCAGCGCCACCACATTCGGGCCGCGCTGCGCAACACAGCGGTCATAAACCTCCCGCGCAAGCAGGCGCAACGGCAAGCCGATCACCCCGGTCCGATGCCCCAACATCCGTTCAATTGCGTAATGGGTTTTGCCGGTGTTCGTCGGTCCCAGAACCGCCGTGACCCGCCCGGTGCTGCGCATGGGTCTTGCCTGTAGTCTGTTACAATTCCTGCCCGGCCGCAGTCGCCTGCAACCGTTCCACCGCATCCCTTACCTCGTCGAGATGCGGATGTATAGCAAGGACCGCCTGGTAGACCTGCAACGCGCGCTCCACCTGATCGGTTTCCTCCAAGATGCGGCCAAAGCCGGTCAGCGCCCCGAAATGCCGGGGGTTCAGTGCCAGAACATGCACGATATCGGAAACCGCCGGGCCAAATTCGCCTTTTTGAAAATAAGCCGTAGCGCGCGCGTCCCATCCTTCGGCAAATTCCGGTGCATGGTCGATCAGAGCGGTCAAATGCTCAATTGCGGCATCATAATCGCCAGCGTTCATCGCGTCGCGCCCGCGCTGCAACAACAGATCCATCGAAGCAGAGCCCGATTTCGACCATTCGCGCCAAATCTGCTTTTCCAGCCGCGCGGCCTCCGGCGCATCGGCCTGCGGCAGCTTGTCAAGCAGCGCATCGGCGTCGGAGGTTGCAGCAGCACCGGGCTGCGCAACCACAAAAATCGCGACAAGTGCCGCAACGATACGATTGTGAAATGACATCTGTGGTTTCATAACAGGCAATGTAGCCTATGACGCGGGAAAAGCCATATCCTCGCGTTCAATTTGATGACAACATACAGGAGCTTGGCAATGAGCGAAGTAATCGACAAGGCAGTCGTTCTTTTGGGCGAAAAGGTGCAGAACTTTGATGGTGTTGCCAAATTCATGATCAATGGCGAAGGTGCCATCATGATCGACGAAAATGGCGTACGGGCGGGCGATGATGTCGCCGATGTCACGCTGACCGCCGATGCCGACGTGTTCCAGGCGATTCTCGATGGTGAGATGAATCCGACCACCGCTTTCATGACCGGTAAACTATCGGTTGACGGCTCCATGGGCATGGCGATGAAACTCGCGTCCAGCCTGTCGTGATAGCGGACGCACCTCTGTTCAACGATCTGGCACAGGGCCCCGCAGGGGGCCGCGCATGGTGGCTGACCACGGCGGACGGGGTGCGCATCCGCATGGCACATTGGCCAAGTCAGGATCAGGCGGCGGAAAAAGGCAGCATCCTGCTATTTCCGGGCCGCACCGAATATATTGAGAAATATGGCCGTATCGCGGCAGCGTTTGCCGCGCGCGGTCATGCAACCGTGGTGATCGACTGGCGCGGTCAGGGGCTGACGGAGCGGCCAAGGCTGGATCGAATGGTGGGTTATGTCAAGGAATTTTATAGCTATCAAAAAGACTTGGCAGCCGTTCTTGCCAAACTGGATGAACTTGGCTTGCCGAAACCAAGCTACCTCGTCAGCCATTCCATGGGCGGTTGCATCGCCCTGCGTTCGTTGCTGAACGGGTTGCAGATCAAGGCCGCCGCGTTTTCCGCGCCGATGTGGGGCATCCAGTTCGCGCCCGGCCTTGGCCCGATCGCGCGGCTGATCGCCGTGGTCGGCGCGCATCTCGGTATGGGTCTGCGCTACGCCCCCGGCACCGGACCGCAAACCTATGTCAACGCGACAGGCTTTGCCGGCAACATGCTGACGCGCGACCCGGAAACCTTTGGCTGGCTGCAATCGCAGGCGGTCAGCAAGCCAGAACTCACGCTTGGTGGCCCAAGCCTGCAATGGCTGAACGCAGCACTCTGTGAATGCCACGCACTGCGCACCCTTGCCGCGCCACCCCTGCCCGCGATCTGCTTTCTGGGTGAGTCGGAGCGGATTGTCGACCCTGCCGCGATCCACGCGCGCATGGCGCATTGGTCATCTGCCACGCTTACGATGGTCCCGGAGGCGGAGCATGAGATCATGATGGAAATCCCCGCGACCCGGAACCGCTTCCTTGATGCGACGACGGCGCTTTTCGCTACCAACCCCTGACCTTTGCGACTTCATCTTGGTAAAAATACCTCGGGGGGACCGCTGCTTTGCACCGCAATGCAGCTTGCCTTGCGCAGCGAGGCAAGTGCGGGGGGCTGGCCCCCCGCCCCTGACGGCGCCATCAGGCCCGTGACAACAGGGTGACTTCCGGCTTCGGTCGCCCGGCGAGGAAATCGAGGATATTCTGTGCCGCCATCACCCCCATGCGGCGAAATGCACCGTCCGAGAGTGCCGCTGCATGCGGCGTCAGGATCACATTCGGACAACTGCGCAGCGGATCTCCTTGTGGCAAAGGCTCCGCCACCGTCACATCAAGGCCAGCCCCGCCCAGATGACCGCTTTGCAACGCTGCGATCAAGGCAGGTTCGTCCACCAACCCGCCCCGCGCGCAATTGATCAGCAATGCGCCTTGCGGCAACGCCGCCAGCGCCGCGCGGTTTATCATCCCGCGCGTCGTCTCGTTCAGCGGGCAATGCAGGCTCAACACGTCGGCATGGGCCAGCCCTTCGATCAAGTCGGGGGCAACCGGAAAGCCCGCATGACGTGCCGCTTTCAAATCGCGCGAATGGACGGTAACCGCCATGCCCACCGCTTTGGCGATGCCCGCCAACCGCCGCCCACTTGCACCAAAACCCACGATCAGCAAGTGCCGCCCTTCCAGACCCGGCACGCGCGGAGCGGATTTTCCCGGCCCCA
Source organism: Pseudorhodobacter sp. (assembly GCF_030452865.1). Lineage (GTDB taxonomy): Bacteria > Pseudomonadota > Alphaproteobacteria > Rhodobacterales > Rhodobacteraceae > Pseudorhodobacter. The sequence continues at coordinate 325 of NZ_JAKDLJ010000129.1, read as the reverse complement.
CTGCAAGCCGCTGCCCGTCAAGGTTGCGCGCCAGCGTCAGCATCAGCATCAGTGCCTGTTCCGCAACCGCATTGGCATTGGCCCCCGGTGTATTCATCACCGTCACCCCCGCCGCCGCTGCCGCATCCATCGGGATATTGTCCACCCCGACCCCATGCTTGGAAATCATGCGAAACAATGCCACATCCGGCGCGCTGATGGGCTGAGTCCGCACCAGCAGCGCATCCGCCGCCTGCAACCCGGCCCCCGGCCCGATCACCTCCACCCCGGGGGCCGCACTCGAGAACGACGACGGCGAGATCACCGACTCCGCCCTGGCCGCCGA
>NZ_JAKDLJ010000553.1 GCF_030452865.1 Pseudorhodobacter sp. | reverse complement strand
ACTTTCCGACCATGTCACTGAAACATCCCATGCTTTGCCAACGCGCCTGCTGCATGCAGGCTTGGCGGGGGCGGTTATCGTGCAGCTTGCCAGCAGCCAGTTTATGAACCCGGATGGCGCGGGTAATACCGCGTTCGAGGTGCATGAATATGCAGGCCTCGCTGCCTTTGGCTTGGTCGCCGCGTTTTGGGGCAATACGATGCTGCGGCGGCGCGGCACCCCATTGGTTGAATTGCTGCCTTGGCTTTCCGGCACTGCCCGCGCGGCGCTTTGGCAAGATATTGGGCGGCATATTGCGGCGATCAAGGCCAGAAAACTGCCCCCTCATGCGGCCTCTGCGCCGCTCGCCTCGGCCATTCATGGCTTGGGGTTGTTGTTGATGACCGCGATGGCCGCCTCTGGCACGGTTTACTATTTCATCAATACCGGCGACCCGGATGCGGGCGGTTTGGTGGGATTGACGATGTCGGTTCACAAGACTCTTGCAAACCTTGTTTGGGCCTATTTGATCGGTCACACCGGAATGGGCGTTTTGGCGCATGTTGCAGGCACCTTACCATTGGGGCACATGTGGTCACTGCGCCGCAATAAGGGCTAATTCATCCCAAGCGGTTAGCCCTTTTGCCACCGCACCCCCCCCCAGTGCGGTGGCGCTTTCATGGGACGATTGGGAATTTAAGCGTAACCACCAGCCCCGGCGCATTGTCGGATAAGACTAGATCTGCACCATGCAAATCAGCAATTGCCGCGACCATACTTAACCCCAAGCCATTACCTTCCGTCGCGCGGCTGCTTTCCAAACGATATAGGCGGCGCAAGACGTTTTTGCGTTCATCCGCAGGAATGCCGGGACCGTTATCGGCAACGCGCAGCACAACGCCGTCCGGTGTGGTTTCAACCGAGACCGCGATTTCACCGCCTGCCGGCACATGCCGCAGCCCGTTTTCAATAAGATTGGCGATGACTTGGCCCAACAAATCACGATCGCCCGCCACCAACGCACCAGCTTTGGCCGACAAGCGCAGCTTGTGCCCGCTTTCCTCGACCGATGCCTCAAACACATCAACGAAATCGGCGGCTAAGGCGCTGAGGTCAACAGGTTGAAACCGGTCACGCAATGCACCGCCCTCAATCTGGGCAATACGCAAAAGCGCGTCAAAGGTTTTGGCGATACGGTCGGTCTCATCAAATGCCGCCGCGACATATCCTGCTTGGTCTGGTGATAAGATCGTGCGACTTTGCAAGCGATCTAACGTCAGAGCGACGCGCTGAATGGGGGTTTTTAGGTCATGTGCGATATCGGTGGTTGCTTGTTTTAACGCGGCCATTGCTGCCTGTTGCGCCTCGGCCATATGGTTCAGGGCCTCGCCAATTTCGGCCAAATCGTCACGGTCAGCAGGGTTTAGGGCCACGCGTGCCGACAGATCACCATGGCCAAAGCGTTGCAAAGTGTCGCCAATCGCCCCAATCCGCGCCTTGGCGTGGCGGGCAAAGAACAGACCAACGGCGGCAGAAATCGCAAGGGTCGGCAGCAGGCTGATAACCAGAACATTCAGAAAAATCTCACCCATATCAACCAATTGCGCGCGGCTAAGGGCAATGGTCAGGCGGCCACCGGCCATTGGGAAGTCTTCCGCCAAATAGCTGTCATCGACGCCGTCACCTTTGATAGCATCCTCGGGGACAAGCGTAAGCGATTGAACCGGCGGCACATATTCGACGTTCGACAAGCGGGGGCCATCGGCGGGCGTGTAATCCAGCACCAAAAGCGCTGGGTCGGCCTCGGCAATATCGACACGCAACTCTTCACGGCGCGCTGACCG
>NZ_JAKDLJ010000128.1 GCF_030452865.1 Pseudorhodobacter sp. | reverse complement strand
CCGCTGCGCAGGTTGGTGACCGCCATATCCTTCCACGCAATCCCCATCCTGAGGCCGGTGCCAAGCGCCTTTGAACACGCCTCTTTCGCGGCCCAGCGTTTGGCATAGGTCGCGGCGGCATGCGCGCGGGTTTCGGCACGGGCCTGTTCCCGAGCCGTGAAAACCCGGTTGCGAAAGCGGTCTCCGAAGCGGGCAAGCGTTGCCTCGATCCGGTCGATATTGCAAAGATCGGTGCCAATCCCGAGGATCATCCGCACAGCGCCTTTGGACCTGCGCCAGCGTCAATGCAGCCCGCCACCGATCAACCCATATCGGCGCGCGCAAGATCCATCCGGCGGCGCATTTCTTCAATCGAAGGGCCAAGACCCCGGAATACCGCCTCACCGATCAGGAAATGGCCGATGTTCAACTCCATCACCTCAGGGAAACAGGCCACTTGCGCCGCCGTCTCAAAGTCAAGGCCGTGGCCCATATGAACCTCCAACCCCAACGAGTGTGCATGGGCTGCGCCGACGCGCAACGCCTCAAACTCAACTGCCGCCGCGTCCAGCTTGCCTTCCGCTGTCAGGTCACAATAGCGCCCGGTGTGCAATTCGACCACGGCCGCACCAATGCGCGCCGATGCTTCAATCTGCCGCGCCTCATGTCCGATGAACATCGACACACGAATTCCTGCATCCCGCATCGCGGCGACCACGCCAGCCAGATGCTTCTCGTCCCCGGCAACGTCCAGACCGCCCTCCGTCGTCCGCTCCTCGCGCTTTTCCGGCACCAGACAGGCGGCATGCGGTTTGTGGCGCAACGCAATTTCCAGCATTTCCGGCGTCGCCGCACATTCGAAATTCAACGGGATGGAGATGCCCGCCATCAGCGCCTCAATGTCCGCGTCGCGGATGTGGCGACGATCTTCTCGCAGATGGGCGGTGATGCCATCTGCGCCCGCTGCCTCTGCCAACAAAGCGGCGCGCAGCGGGTCTGGCAACTCCCCCCCGCGCGCGTTGCGGATGGTTGCCACATGGTCGATATTGATACCAAGCCGAAGCCGCCCCAAAGCTTTCATGCCCTTGTCCTTCCTTCTCGTCACCTGCCCAAATGCGCCTTGGTCACCAGACTAGGCTTTTGTCACCGCCGCGTCATCCCCGGACTTTGCGCGCTTTTCTTTGCTGACGCCGCTTTTCACGGGGCTGCTCATACCCTGCCCCGCCGCTTCCGCTTCGCGCGCGGCGATCCGCTTGGCAATGCGTTCCCGGAGCTTCTTCGTGCGGCGGTTCTGATAGGCCAGAATAATCGGCAGGCTGACATAATAACCCACGGTCCCCGCGATCAGGCCGGGAATGATGCCGCCCACCAGATAGGGCCAATAGACCCGAAAGAAGAACCGGCTCAACCGATCCCAATGCGCCGGTTCAGACGAAAAGAGCGAGCTGATGTTGCGCGTCAACTCCGCGCTTGCCTGACCGAAATCGCGGAAAATCTCCAACGGCGACATCACGCCGGGATGACCAAGCAGGAAATTCCCGAATTCCACGCTGAAAGCCGCTATGAAAGGAAAGGTGATCGGATTGCCCACGAATGTCGCCATCAGCGCGGCAAGAATGTTGCCGCGCATGATCCACGCGATCAGGGCGGCACCGCCGAAATGCAGCCCGAACAACGGCGAGAATGACACAAGGATACCGGCGAAAATGCCACGCGCGATGCGGTGGGGCGCATCCGGCAGGCGTCGCAACCGATGCTTCATGTACATGGCGGCGCGGTTCCAGCCACCACGCGGCCAAAGCGCCTCGATCGCTGCCCGCCCCCATGATCGCTTGTCGCGACGCTTGAATACCATGCCCAGACGTTTCCTTCGTATCTGTCGATCAGGGCTTTCGCCGCATGTCGCGATTGCGGCTAACCTCTGCCACATCGGTTTCCGCTTCAAGGGCTGTCATGATCATATGAAAGTGTTCGAGATCGCGCAGGTCGACATCCATCTGCAAGCGATAGAAATCAGGTTTGCGATCCATGAATTGCAGGTCCGAGATATTGGCTTTCTGCTCGCCGATCAAGGTGCAGATCCGACCCAACACCCCCGCATCGTTCGAAATCGTCAGATCGAGCCGGACCGTGTTCACCGGCGCATGGCGCCCCGAATGCCAGTTGAGGTCGACCCAGCGTTCGGGCTGATCCTCCAACTCCGCCAGAACCGGGCAGTCGATGGCATGGACCACGACACCCAAACCGCGATAGGTGATGCCGACAATCCGCTCCCCCGGCACCGGCTGGCAACAATTTGCACGGCGGAAGGTCTGATCATCGCCAAGCCCGACCACAGGCCGCCGCGAGTCCACCTCATGGCTGTCATCCCGCGAAAGGTCCGGGTAAAGCGTTTCAATCACCCGCCGCGCCGCCAACTCAGCGGAACCGACACGCGCCAACAGGTCAATCTCATCAACCAGGCCCAACATGCGGGCGGCAGTGCTCAGCGCCTTGTCATTGACTTTGCGACCGATGTTTTCAAAAGCGGCACGGGTCAATTCACGCCCCAGCTTCACAAAACGTCCCCGATCTTCTTCCCGCAAGGAACGACGGATGGCGGATTTGGCACGCCCGGTTGTGACAATCTCAATCCAACTGGCTTGCGGGCGCTGACCTTCGGCAGAAATGATCTCCACCGACTGGCCGTTTTTCAACCGGGTCCAAAGTGGCACCCGGATGCCATCAACCTTGGTCGACACCGTGGAATTGCCGACGCGGGTATGAATCGCATAGGCGAAATCGAGCGGCGTCGCACCGCGCGGAAGCTGGATTACATCGCCTTTGGGTGTGAAACAGAATACCTGATCGGTGAACATCTCCAGTTTGACGTTTTCCATGAAGGCGTCATGGTCTTCGTCATCCATATTTTCGTTCAGTTTGGCGATCCATTTCGCCGGATCAACGGCAAAGGGGTTATTGGCCCGCACGCCTTCACGGTAGGACCAATGCGCCGCGACCCCGGCTTCGGCAACCTCATGCATCTGACGGGTGCGGATTTGCACCTCCACCCGCTTGCCATCGCGGCCCGAAACCGTGGTGTGGATGGAACGGTAGCCGTTGTTTTTCGGCTGGCTGATGTAATCCTTGAACCGCCCCGGCACCGCGCGCCAGCGTTGATGGATCACACCCAGCACGCGGTAACAATCGGCCTCGGTCTTGGTGATGATGCGAAAGCCGTAGATGTCTGACAGGCGCGAGAACGACAGATCCTTTTCCTGCATCTTGCGCCAGACGGAATAGGGTTTCTTGGCCCGCCCGAACACATCGGCATCAATATTGGCGCGGTCAAGCTCGGTCCGGATATCGGCGGTGATCTTGTAGACAACATCGCCCGCTTCGCGTTGCAGCGTGATGAAGCGGCGGATGATGGAATTGCGCGCATCGGGGTTGAGGACGCGGAACGCCAGATCCTCCAACTCCTCCCGCATCCATTGCATGCCCATGCGACCTGCAAGAGGCGCAAAGATTTCCATCGTTTCGCGGGCTTTTTGCGCCTGCTTTTCGGCCCGCATGGATTTGATGGTGCGCATGTTGTGCAACCGGTCGGCCAGCTTCACAAGGATCACCCGCAGATCCTTGGACATCGCCATGAACAGCTTGCGGAAGTTTTCGGCCTGTTTCGAATGCGAAGACGACAGTTGCAGGTTGGTCAGCTTGGTGACACCATCAACCAGCTCTGCCACTTCCTCACCGAAAAGGGTCGCCACTTCGCTGTAAGTGGCTTTGGTGTCTTCGATGGTATCGTGCAAAAGTGCGGTGACGATGGTGGCGTCATCCAGCCGCTGTTCGGTCAGGATCGCAGCCACGGCAACGGGATGGGTGAAATACGGCTCACCCGAATGGCGAAACTGACCACCATGCACACGCAGACCGTAAGCATAGGCCGCGCGGATCAGTTCGGCGTTGGAACGGGGATTGTAATTGTGGACGAGGGCGACCAGGTCTTCGACGTCGATCATCCCCGCCCATCCTACCTGCGGCTTCAGTTGGCGCCTTGGGCTTCCATCAGCGCCCGCAGCAAGCGTTCTTCCGACATGTCGTCGGTTGCCGGGCGATCCATCTCGCCGCCCATCAGCAGCGACATCTGGTCTTCCTCCGGCTCATCCACCTCAATCTGGGTCTGGTGGCTTTCGATCATCCGCTCACGCAGGCTGTCGGCAGATTGGGTTTCATCCGCGATCTCGCGCAGGGAAACCACCGGGTTCTTGTCGTTGTCGCGGTCAACCGTCAGCGGCGATCCAGCCTGAATCTCACGGGCACGATGCGCGGCGAGCATTACCAGCTCAAACCGGTTCGGAACTTTATCAACGCAATCTTCAACCGTGACGCGGGCCATGGAGACACCCTTTCAGATATGGGAATAGGAACGGTCTATGTAAGGGGTGCCCAATCCCTTGACAAGCACATTAAGGCCACTGTCGGCCTGATCTGCCGGGGAAATCCAATGCAATCCGCTGGATCACAAGTCTTTTACCACAATGCGCGGCACTTGGAGGCGCTCCGGTAGCGGGATCGGCCCGGTTCGAATCGCGCTGCACTTACAATAGGTGGATCGCCGCAAGATCCGCAGGGGGCAGCGCATCGCGCATCTGCGCCACAGTTTGGCCGAGAACCGGGTGCCGCCAATCGGGTGCTACCTCAGCCAACGGCACCAGAACAAAGGCGCGCTCTGCCAGTCGTGGATGTGGCAGGATCAGCCGATCCGGGGCAAGCCGGGCTTGATCCACCGGGGCAAGCCGTTGCCAGTGAAGAAAACCCCGCAAATCAGGGCGAACCGTGTCCCCTATGGCTAGCAGGTCGATATCCAGAGTCCGCCCGGCCCAGCGCGTGCTGCGCCGCCGCCCATGCGCCGCCTCGACCCGGTGAAGGGCAGCCAGAATCGAATCAGGAGTGAGATCGGGCCCGGCTTCAAAGACGGCGGCTGCATTCACATAATCCGGCCCGGTTCCGGACGGAAAACACGGCGTCGCGTAAAGCCTGCTAAACCGGCGCAAGCGGAAACCCGCGCCGGAGAGATCAACCAGCGATAGTGCTATTGTTTCAGCGGGGAGCTGCTCACCTGACGCCACGTCAACAGGCAGATTTGCCCCAAAGGCCAGCAAAATGACCGAATTTGTGATCTTTTCCCCCTGACACTTCCGTATAGTTGCGCTTGAAGTCCTCATCATGCACAGCGTAATATTTCTTATTCGCTGACCAAACCATTTTCGTCGCAAATCCACTCTCGAAAATGATGTCAGTGATTTTTTTTGAGGGGAACAAGAGTGTTTTACAAGGACGAAAGACTCGCCCTGTTCATCGATGGTTCCAATCTCTATGCGGCTGCGAAGTCACTGGGGTTTGACATTGATTACAAGCTGCTTCGGCATGAATTCATGCGTCGCGGCAAACTTCTACGGGCGTTCTACTACACTGCGTTGCTGGAGAATGACGATTACTCCCCGATTCGCCCGTTGGTGGATTGGCTGCACTACAACGGCTTCTCGATGGTGACAAAAGCAGCCAAAGAATACACTGACAGCCAGGGTCGACGCAAAGTCAAAGGCAATATGGACATTGAGTTGACGGTGGACGCAATGGAACTCGCTCCGCGCATAGATCATGCGGTGATCTTCTCGGGCGACGGCGATTTTCGGCCTCTGGTGGAAAGTCTGCAACGGCAGGGGGTGCGGGTTTCCGTCGTCTCCACCATTCGTAGCCAACCGCCAATGATCGCGGATGAATTGCGCCGACAGGCCGACAATTTCATCGAGCTGGATGAATTGCGCGATGTGATCGGTCGCCCGCCACGGGAACCGCGCTTTGAACATGATGGAATCGAAGAGATTGCCGACGTGAAATAGCGTCTTGTGGTTGTCCTCGGGCGCAGGCTCCGGGGCGGGACCGCAGCCGGAAAGAGGGGCCCTGAGCCCCTTTTTTTCATGCGCAGCGCTGTTGCAGGCAACCGGTTCCGCGCCACCGGCCTGCTCTGCCTCAATATATTTGACCCAGGATTGCTGCGGATTGCCCAGGCGCGGTTTCCATTGTGCGCCAATGACGATCGCTGGGGCGCTGGACCTTGGCGCGGCATCACCCTAGACAGGCACCAACACCCACCGTGAGAAGGATCACGCATGTCCCGCCCGCCCCTGACGCTTTACCTCGCCGCACCGCGCGGCTTTTGTGCAGGCGTGGACCGGGCGATCAAGATCGTGGAACTTGCGTTGCAAAAATGGGGCGCGCCTGTCTATGTCCGGCACGAGATTGTGCACAATAAATTCGTGGTTGATGATCTGCGCGCCAAAGGGGCGGTGTTTGTTGAAGAGTTGTCGGAATGCCCCGATGACCGCCCGGTGATCTTTTCGGCCCATGGTGTGCCGAAATCGGTGCCCGCTGCTGCCGAAGCCCGCCGCATGATTGCCGTCGATGCAACCTGCCCGCTGGTGACCAAGGTGCACAATGAAGCCGCGCGCCATTCAGCGGAAGGGTTGCAAATGGTGATGATTGGTCACGATGGCCACCCTGAAACCATCGGCACCATGGGCCAATTGCCGCAAGGCGAAGTTCTGTTGGTGGAGACCGAAGCGGATGTCGCAACCTTGCAAGTGCGCGACCCGCAAAAGCTGGCCTATATCACCCAGACCACGCTTTCGGTCGACGATACAGCAGGCATCGTGGCCGCCCTTCAGGCGCGCTTTCCAAGCATCGTCGGGCCGCATAAGGAAGATATCTGCTACGCAACCACCAATCGTCAGGCTGCCGTCAAAGCCATCGCCTCGCGGATCGACGCGCTTTTGGTGATCGGCGCACCGAATTCCTCCAACTCCCAGCGCTTGGTAGAGGTCGGGCGGGCGGCCGGCTGTGGCTATGCCCAGCTTGTGCAACGTGCCGGAGATATCGACTGGCGCGCGCTGGAGGGGATCCGCGCCGTCGGCATCACGGCAGGGGCGAGTGCGCCGGAGGTTCTTGTCAATGAGGTGATTGACGCGTTCCATGCGCGCTATGACACCCGCCTCGAGGTGGTGGAAGCTGCGCAGGAAAACGTGGAATTCAAAGTGCCACGCCTGCTGCGCGAGACGTGAGGCCGTAGCGGGGGCTTTCCGCCCCCCTTCGCCTGAAGGCGAATTCCCCCCGGAAGGTATTGCCACCAAGATGAAATCGCCACGGTTGCGTTGACCTTTGGCCGGCCCCCGCCTAGATGAGGCGATCAAAAAGGAACCGAAGATGCCCGATCTTTACGCCTATACCGATGGTGCCTGTTCCGGCAATCCCGGCCCTGGGGGCTGGGGTGTGCTGATGCTGGCGCGGGACGGCGAGCAGGTGGTCAGAGAGCGGACATTGCAAGGCGGTGAGCCGGACACCACCAACAACCGGATGGAATTGATGGCGGCGATTTCGGCGCTGGAGGCATTGGCGCGCCCGTCCCGGCTTATCCTCGTTACTGACAGCGCCTATGTGAAAAAGGGGATCACCGAATGGTTGGCGGGGTGGAAGCGCAAGAACTGGCGCACGTCTGCGGGTTCTGCCGTGAAGAACGTCGATTTGTGGCAACGGTTGGACGCCGCGCGCGCAACCCATGAGGTGGACTGGCGCTGGATCAAGGGCCACGCCGGGCATGCCGAAAACGAACGCGCAGATGAGCTGGCGCGCGCCGGGATGGCACCTTACAAGCCCGCTAAATCCACGGGCGGGAAATGACTTTGCTTATGGCGCTGGACTACGCTTCGGTCGCGGTGTTCGCCCTGACCGGCGCGTTGGTCGCGTCGCGCAGCCAGTTGGATTTGGTCGGGTTCATCTTTGTCGCCTGCCTGACGGCGGTGGGCGGCGGCACCATCCGCGATCTGTTGCTGAACCGCGATCTGGTTTTTTGGGTCGCTGACCCCGCAATCCTGCTGGCGGCGGTCTGCGCGGCTGTTGTGGTGTTCTTCGGCGCGCATTTGCTGGAAAGTCGCTATCGCGCGATTGTCTGGCTCGATGCTTTTGCGCTTGCGATTGCGGTGCCTGCCGGGGCCGGTGTCGCGATGGGTTTGGGACACCACTGGGCAATTGTTCTGGTTATGGGCGTGGCGACGGGATGTTTCGGCGGTTTGATGCGTGACGTTGTGTGCAACGAGGTGCCGCTGGTTCTGAAGCAGGGTGAGCTTTACGCGACTGCGGCTTTTGCGGGTGCGGGTGCTGCGGTTATGACCAGCCTGCTGACCGATGACGGAATGCTTGCACTCTTGGCCTGTGCCGGTGTCACCTTCGTGCTGCGGGCGGGCAGTATCGCGTTTAACTGGCGCTTACCAGTATACCGGGCAAGGCCACCTCGCCCTGAAAGGCCGAAGCAAGGCTGAGCTGCCGCGGGCACCCGCAGGCGGCACGGCCCAACACTGAGGCGATGCGCGGGCCGCGCGCATCAACGAATGGCGGGAGTGTCCTGGTCGTCAATCCGCAGATAGGTCAGATAATGCTGCGGGCGACCTTCGCGGATTGCCTTTTTCTCATATC
>NZ_JAKDLJ010000127.1 GCF_030452865.1 Pseudorhodobacter sp. | reverse complement strand
GTCACCCTCGTTGTCTGGGCGGTGTTGGTGTGCTCGATCATCCTCATGGTCAAGAACTCGTTACGGATGCGTTATGACAGCCCGATGGAGGCGATTGTCGGCATTTTTGAACTGGGGCTAGAAAACGGCGCGCGCATTCTGGCGGTGGAGCCGATGGTCGCGCTGGTGGTGGGAGGATTGCTGGGTGGCCTCATCGCCGAATGGGCACGGCGGCGGTGGGAGTGACGCGATGACCCGGCTTTTCATCTATGGCACGCTTTGCCACGCGCCGCTTTTGCATCTGGTCCTGGGGCGCGTGCCTGAGGCACATCCTGCCGTACTGCGGGGCCATGCGGTTTATTGGGCGGTGGGACATGATTTTCCCTTGATCGTTCCGGAACCGGGCGGTGAGGCAGTGGGAACCCTGTTGTCAGGGCTGACGACCGAGGATCTGGCCCGGCTCGATTGCTATGAGGGCCCGTTCGGCTATGGCACCCAGCGGCGCATGGTGGAAACCGCACAGGGGGAGGTGCAAGCCCTGGTGTATCTTCCGACGCCGGGGCAATGGCAGCCTGGTGCGCCGTGGTCGCTGACGGATTGGGTGGCGCGATGGGGGCCGACCGTGGTGGCGACCGCTGCGGATGTGATGGCGCAATATCCGGCGGAACTGCCACTGTCGCGCCGCTATCCAATGCTGGTGCGGGGTGCAAGCCGGGTGCGCGCTGCCTTGCCTGCGGTGGCGGGTGTGCGCCGCAGCGTACAACCGGCTGACATCACGGTCAAATCCCGGCGGCAACCCTATGCCGATTTTTTCGCGGTAGAGGAATATGATCTGTCCTTTCGTCGCTTTGAAGGCAGCAAAAGCCCTGTCGTGACGCGTGCGGCCTTCGTTTCCGGCGATGCGGTGACGGTGCTGCCCTATGATCCGGTCCGCGACCGGGTGCTGTTTATCGAACAGTTCCGAGTTGGCCCCTTTGCGCGCGGTGATGTGCAGCCTTGGCAGTTGGAGCCGATCGCAGGCCGGATTGATCCGGGAGAAACACCGGAGCAGGCAGCCCGACGCGAAGCGGTGGAGGAGGCCGGGTTGTATCTGACCGGGGATTTCCTGCCCGTCGCCAATTACTACCCCACACCGGGCGCCAAGACAGAGTTTCTGTATTCCTATATCGCACTGACCGATTTGCCCGATGGTTCCGCCGGTCTTGGCGGTGAGCAAAGCGAAGCCGAGGATATCAAGGGCCATCTGATGTCATTCGAGGCGTTTGCCGAACTGATCGGGCGCGGAGAGGTGACGACCGCGCCGCTTTTGCTGTCTTACTATTGGTTGGCCAGCGAACGCCCGCGTTTGCGCGCTGTCGCGGCGGTTGGGTTTGCGCCGCAACCGTGACGTTTTCTTGATTGCGGCGATGCCTTGGGCGTCGCGGGTTGCTTGAGTTTGGCGCTGCCTGCCGGTACACCTAAGCCAACATAAAAGGAATATCGGATGCACATTTACCGCGATCTCGCAGACGCCATCGGCAAAACGCCTTTGATCCGGCTTAAAAAAGCGTCGGAGCAGACCGGATGTGAGATTCTGGGCAAGGCGGAGTTTCTCAACCCCGGTCAATCGGTGAAGGACCGCGCCGCGCTTTACATCATCAGGGACGCAGTGGCGAAAGGACTGTTGCAACCCGGTGGCACCATTGTTGAAGGCACCGCCGGCAATACCGGCATCGGGCTGGCGTTGGTTGGGGCTTCCATGGGTTTTCGCACCGTGATCGTCATTCCCGAGACACAAAGCCAGGAAAAGAAAGACATGCTGCGTCTGGCCGGCGCGGATTTGGTGCAGGTGCCTGCTGCCCCATATAAGAATCCAAACAATTATGTACGATATTCCGGACGATTGGCGGCAAGACTTGCACAAACCGAACCAAAAGGCGCGATCTGGGCCAACCAGTTTGATAATACCGCCAATAGGCAGGCCCATGTTGAAACCACCGGGCCGGAGGTGTGGGAGCAGACCAATGGCAAGGTCGATGGCTTTATCTGTGCGGTAGGCTCTGGCGGCACTCTGGCCGGAATGGCGCTGGCCTTGCAGCCGAAAGGCGTAAAAATCGGGTTGGCCGATCCGGAAGGCGCGGCACTGCATTCCTTTTACACCACGGGGGCGTTCGACAGCCCCGGTTCTTCCATCACCGAAGGCATCGGGCAAGGGCGCGTCACCGCCAACCTTGAAGGCTTCAAACCCGATTTCAGCTATCGCATCCCGGATGCCGAGGCGCTGCCGATTGTGTTTGACCTGCTGGCCGACGAAGGGTTGTGCCTTGGCGGATCGTCCGGGATCAATGTCGCGGGTGCGATCCGGATGGCGCGGGAGATGGGGCCGGGCCATACGATTGTGACAATGCTGTGCGACTATGGCACGCGCTATCAATCCAAGCTGTTCAACCCTGAATTCCTGCACGAAAAAGGCCTGCCGGTGCCCGGTTGGCTTGACGTTGCCCCGCGCGATATCCCTGCGGTGTTCGAGGCATGAGGCGGACCGGGAAACCGACGATCGCGCTGGTTCTGCTTTGGGTTTGGCTTGCAGTTCTGGGATTTGCCGCGCCCATCGCCGCGCAGACCAACTTTTCGACCGGCGCGGTTCCGGCTGCCGCGGATGCTGCAGACTCCGCGCCGGATTACAAAGTCTGGGAGAAATTCGCGGCGGAGGTGGATGATTTCATTGCCGATCCGCGCACCAGCGATGTCCGTCTGGAGACCGTCCGCGATGAGGTCGCCACCTGGCGCGCAAAGTTTCTCGCGGCGCAAGGCACCAATTCCGCCCGCATCGGCACCCTGCGCACCCAAATTGATGCGCTTGGCCCGCCGCCTGCGGAAGGGGCGACCGAAGCGGATGACATCGCAGTGCGGCGCAAGGCATTGACAGAACAGCTCAGCGTTCTTCAGGCCCCGTCAATTTCGGCGGTGGAGGCCTATTCCCGTGCCGACGGCCTGATCCGCGAAATCGACAGCCTGATGCGCGACCGGCAAGCAGACGAGTTGTTGCAGCTTTGGCCGATCCCGATCAATCCGGCCAATTGGCCTGCGGGGGTGTCGGCACTTATGAAATCCATGGATGATGTGGAGGCCGAAGTCCGCGCCGCCTTGTCGAATGAGACACGGCGTGCGGCATTCATGGATAAATTGCCGCCGATCATCGCCTTGCTGCTGTTTGCAGCCTTCACCATTCTGCGCGGGCGTGCCCTGATCGAAGGCGTTACCCTGCGCTTGCAGGAGCGCAGCCACTCCGACGCACGCGAGATTTCGGCCTTTGTCGCTTCGCTCGGTCAGATTGTCGTGCCGAGTCTGGGTGTCTTCGCATTTTCCACCGCCATCATCCTTTCGGGCATGCTTGGCCCATTGGGCGAGGTGGTCGCACGGACCCTGATCGAATTTGGCCTGATCGTCTTTACCGCGCGTTGGCTTGGCATACGGAGTTTCCCTCGCGCGGCCAGCGCCCCGACCTTTCTGCACATGAGCGAGTAGGCGAGGATGCGCGCGCGCGTTCTGACGCAGGCTTTGGGCATCACCCTGGGGGTCGAGGCGATCCGCGAGGCATTGCTGCCCGATAGCCAGATTTCTGAGGCCGCAGCGGCGGTCCTGTCGTTCCCGACCATTCTGGTTGGGGCGGCATTCCTGTTCCAACTCTGCCGGTTGTTGTTGCGGGAACCAACAAAGGGCGAGTCTGAAACGACGATTTCCTTTGCCGCGCGGATCATCGGGATCCTCGCGCGTGGCGGGGTCATTCTGGCCCTCGTCGGACCGGTCCTGGCGGCGGCAGGCTATGTGCGGGCGGGGCAGGCGCTGGTGTTTCCGGCTGTGGCGACGCTTGGGCTTGTCGGGCTGCTGTTCATTCTGCAAAACCTTGTCGCGGCGATCTATGCCGTTGTGATCCGCAACGATGAGCGTGGGCGCGACGCGCTTGTTCCGGCCCTGATCGGGTTTTTCCTGACCTTCCTGTCGATCCCCTTGTTTGCCTTGATCTGGGGCACGCGGGTTGCGGATTTGACCGAACTCTTTACCAAATTGCGCGAAGGCTTCCAGATTGGCCAGACCCGCATCTCGCCGTCGGATTTCGTGCTTTTGGCCGTCGTGTTCGGCTTCGGGTATCTGGTGACTCGCTTGATGCAAGGTGCGCTGAAAAGCTCGGTTTTGCCGAAAACCACGCTGGATCAGGGTGGACAAAACGCCATCGTCGCTGGGGTCGGCTATATCGGCATTTTCCTTTCGGGGTTGATTGCGATCAATTCGGCGGGGCTTGACCTGTCCGGTCTTGCCATTGTCGCCGGGGCGCTGTCGGTTGGCATCGGTTTTGGTCTGCAAAACATCGTGTCGAACTTTGTCGCAGGCATCATCCTGCTGATCGAGCGGCCGATTTCGGAAGGCGACTGGATCGAGGTGAACGGCGTTATGGGGACGGTACGCGGAATTTCCGTCCGCTCCACCCGGATCCAGACCTTTGACCGGACAGATGTGATTGTTCCGAACTCCGATTTGGTCTCGGGCATGGTCACAAACTGGACCCGCTTCAACCTTGCCGGGCGGTTGATTGTCAAGATTGGGGTCGCCTATGGCACCGACACCCGCAAGGTCGAAAAGATCCTGCAAGAGATTGCAGAGGCACAACCGCTTGCCGTTCTGAACCCGCCACCCTCGGTCGTGCTGGTCAATTTCGGTCCTGACAGCCTTGATTTCGAAATCCGGGTGATCCTGCGTGACGTGAACTTCTCGCTCGGTGTCAGGTCGGAGATCAACCACGAAATCGCCCGCCGCTTCGTTGAGGAAGGGATCGAGATTCCCTTTGGTCAGCGCGACATCTGGCTGCGCAATCCCGAAGCCCTCGCGCAGATGCTTGCTTCTTCCCCCCTCGCGCCGGGAGGAGCGGTGGCACTTGCCGAGCCGGAAGATGACACGCCGAAACCGAAAGCGCCAAGAAAGAGAAGTACATGACAGAGCTATTGTTTCGGACCGATGCGTATCAGGCGGAGGCGGAAGCAATTGTCACCGCTCTGACGCCTGAAGGCGCTATCGTTCTGGATCGCACGGTGTTTTACCCGACGGGTGGCGGCCAACCCGGCGACAGCGGACATCTGATCTGGGCTGACCGCAAACTGCCGATTGCAACCGCTGTGAAACTGGAAGGAGACGGTGTCGGCCTGTTGTCCGGCGAACCCGCTGGATTGCCGGTCGCGGGCACCATGGTCCGCCAGGTATTGAACTGGCAGCGCCGATACCGTCACATGCGCGTGCATACAGCACTCCATTTACTGTCTGTGGTAATTCCACTGCCGGTGACCGGGGGCCAGATCGGCGCAGAAAAAGGACGGCTGGATTTTGACATGCCGGACCCGCCTGGGGATTTGCAGCAGATCGAAGACGCACTCAACCGCTTGATAGACCGCGATCTGGAGGTGACAGAAAGCTGGATCACCGATGCCGAATTGCTGGCCAACCCCGGCCTTGTCAAAACCATGTCGGTGATGCCACCCGTTGGGCACGGCCGCGTGCGTCTGGTGCGGATCGGGGCAGGGACGGCGCAGGTTGATCTGCAACCCTGCGGCGGCACCCATGTCGCCCGCACGGCCGAGATCGGCCAGATCACTCTCGGGAAGGTCGAAAAGAAAGGCCGCCAGAACCGCCGCGTCAGCCTGTTTCTGACCGATTGAACCGAGACGGCACCCGACTGCTTTCGGGTGCACGATAGCCCGGCCAGGACGGTAACCCCTGCGGCGCACCCGCGTCTTCAAACGGATTGCTGAGTCTGCCCTCCACGAACGGGGCCGGAGACGGCGCGAAGACGCATGGATCAGCCAGCCACAGCACCCGCGACGGGCGACAACGCGCACCCGCCGCTTCCGTCGCCTAGCATAGCAGAGGCATTTGATCGTCGTTAGAACTTCCGAAAAAACCTGAATCACAGCGCGCGGTCTGAAATAAAAGGCTGAACACGTTAAGGGTTACCATATGTATCTGGTATTTCGTAAAGGCTTCGGGCCTTGTCGCTGAAGCGTTTTGACTTCAACATGAAATTCCGACTATCAGCCAATAGGTCGAAATCTCTGATGTCAGGCAGCGTTACTTGATACAGATCCAAGTCGACACGCTTGAACGCTACCTTGATGAACCCGCTGGCCATTGGGATATATGTAATATCCAGCGCCCGGACCTGATTTCGCGTGACGAGCAGCTTGCGCAGCAAATCGGGGATAGATCTTGTCCCCCGGCGCCGGTTGCGGGGTGTTCGGCTTTCGATACAGCGCCTCGATGCCCATCCGAGAGGAACACTACGATCAAATCCGCAACCGTGCGGCAGGATGCGCATGTCAAAAAACGCTTGCTGAGATGTCCCCGTTACCGAAGACCTGACCCTTGGAGCAAAGATTCCGACTGGCAAACCCGGCAGAGGGCCATTCCCGGTTGATCGCAGCGGTCGGGGCGATATCAGGTCCGGCCCTGATGGGCTTCGCCCCGGAGCCACATGACAGCAGGGCGATGCGAGGCAGCAGCGCAACCGACGGCGGGCGCAGGTCTCGCCGGCATGTTCTGTACCAAGCTGCGCTCGCCTCCGCCTATCACGACCCGGTTCCGAAGCCGGTTGCAAAACGTCTCCGCGAACGCGGAAAGCCGCACAGCCTGGTGTTCATCGCAATCGCACGCAGGCTTGTCACACTCGCAAACGCGACGATCAAGCCCGGCACCCCATCGCAGCCTCAACCCAGAAAGCAGGCGCAGGTGCCGTTGGCTTAGCGCCCTCGGATTCGGTAAGGTTCAGGCGCATTGAACACTGGCATCAATCGCGCGCTGCCGGCAGATGCTTTCCTCTGTTGGCTCGCCGGTTACTTCAAGCATCCAATTCGGCGAGTCGCTTTTCCTGCCGGTTGATCAAGATGCCGATCTCGGCCTTGGTGGCGGATGACAGGGCCGCACCCGGTTTGCGCAAGGTGTCATGGGCAATGACGCCGCGCCGCGCCAGGGTGTATTTGCGGATCGCAAGGCCAAGACCCGGTTGCTGTTCAAATCGGGCCAGCGGCAAATAGGCATCGAACAGGTCGCGACCGCGTTCGATGTCGCCTTGCTGGAAATTCTCCACCACGGATACCATCATTTCGGGATAGGCAAAGCCCGTCATTGCACCATCAGCACCGCGGGCCATCTCCTCGGGGAGGAACATCCCGCCATTGCCACACAGGATCGAGATGCGACGATTCAGAACGCCATCGGCGCGCAGGGCGCTGATCTTTTCCAGCCCCGGCCAATCCTCATGTTTCAGGCAAACGCAGGTTTCAAGGTCATTCACGATCCGCGCAATCACCTTGTTCGACATCTGAACGCTGGTCACCAAAGGGAAATCCTGCAAAACGAAGGGCACCGCGCCGATCACCTCGGCGGCCTGATGGTAATAATTCACGATCTGGTCATCGGTCCGCATCGCGCCGGGGGGCGCGATCATTACGCCTGCGGCACCCAGATCCATTACCATCCGGGTCAGCGTGTCCATCTGCGCAAAACCAGGGGCGGAGACGCCGACCACCACCGGCACCCGGCCTGATGCGCGCGCCAGGATGCGGGCAACGACATCGCGGGACTCCTCCACCGTCAGTTTAGGCGCCTCGCCCATCATGCCCAGAACGGTCAGGCCGGTAGCCCCGGCGTCAAGGTAAAAATCCACCATGCGGTCACAGCTTTCCATGTCGATCCGCCCATCAGGGTGGAACGGCGTGACGGCGATCACAAAGACGCCTTTTGCATCGGGGGTGAGGTGTGGCATCTGCTGTCCTTTGTCGATCAAAAGAGGATTAAGTCTTGGTAATGCCCCAGAAATCCGGTGGCAAGACGAGATCAGCCGCAGCACCAATGCGGTCGATCATCACGGCGGTCTGGGTGGCGGCATCGTCCAGAATGGCGGCTTCGTCGACGCGGGTGGCGCGGCCTGCGTCCAGCACGACTTCGCCGCCGATCATCACGGTGGCGACATCGGCACCATTGGCAAAGCAGACGAGGCGGTGCAGCGGCATGTTGGGCGGGTAAAGATGGGCACGGCGCAGGTTGACGGCGACGATATCGGCCTCTTTTCCAACCTCCAGCGAGCCGATCAGATGATCCATCCCCAGCGCCTTTGCCCCGGCGATCGTTGCCATTTCCAGCGCTTTGCCGATCGGCAACACAGAGGCATCGCGGAAATGCCGGCGGTGGTAATGCATCGCCTGTTGCATGTGGCGGAACATATCGGCGGAGCGGTCGGGGGCTGTCGCATCCGATCCCAGCGCCACGGTCGCCCCTGCCGCCATCAGCTCAATCGCCGGGCAGCGGCCAAGGATGGAGGCATTGGCCGAAGGGTTATGCGCGATCTTGGTATCTGTGGCGGCGGCGATTGCAATCTCATCCTCGTGCAGGTCGATACAATGGGACAACAACGCATCCGGCCCGAGCAGCCCCAGCTTTTCCGCCCGCCGGATCGAGCCGCGCCAATGGCCATCCTGAGTGAATACCACCCCGTTGGCGCGGGAAAATGC
>NZ_JAKDLJ010000126.1 GCF_030452865.1 Pseudorhodobacter sp. | reverse complement strand
GCTCACCCGAAACCGCGGGGGGCCCCCCCCCCGCACCCCCCGGGATATTTCTGAACAGATGAAAGCAGGGTCATTTATCGAGGCCCACCAAGGCGGCCGCGAAATCTTCAGGGTCAAAAGGTGCCAGATCGTCGATCTGTTCGCCAACGCCAATCGCGTGGATCGGCAGGCCAAAGCGATCCGCAAGTGCCACCAGAACGCCACCCTTGGCGGTGCCGTCGAGCTTTGTCATCACAAGCCCGGAGACATCAGAGAGTTTGCGAAAGATTTCCACCTGATTGAGCGCATTCTGCCCGGTGGTCGCGTCGAGGACGAGGATGGTGTTGTGCGGTGCATCAGGGTCTTTCTTGCGGATGACCCGGATGATCTTGCTCAACTCCTCCATCAGATCCTGACGGTTTTGCAAACGGCCCGCGGTGTCGATCATCAGCAAATCCGCACCGCTGTTTTCGGCAGTTGTCATCGCATCGAACGCAAGACTTGCCGGGTCGGAGCCTTCGGGCGCGGTCAGCACCGGCACCCCTGCCCGCTGCCCCCAGACCTGCAACTGCTCCACCGCAGCGGCGCGGAACGTATCGCCGGCCGCGATCACAACCGATTTGCCTGCCGCCTTGAACTGGCTGGCCAGTTTGCCGATGGTTGTGGTTTTGCCCGAACCGTTGACACCCACCACCAACACAACCTGCGGGCGTTTGGCATAGATCGGCAGCGGACGGGCGACGGGTTCCATGATGCGGGTCACTTCGGCCGCAAGCGCCTGCTTGATCTCTGTCGTGCTTACACGCTTGCCCATCAGCGCCTCGGCGATATTTCCCGTCACCCGCAGCGAGGTGTCAACGCCCATATCCGCCTCGATCAGCAACTCCTCAAGGCTTTCGAGCATCGCATCATCAAACTCCCGCTTCGCTTCCGCCGGTTGCCGTCCGACAAGACGGCTCAGGATGCCGGTTTTTTGGGCAGGCTTTTCGCCAGCGATTGGCGACGCGACCGGTGCCACCGGTGCCGGGGTTGGCGTGGGCACCGGGGCAGGCGTATGCGCAGATGCGGGAGCAGACGTTTCCTCGATTGGCGCGGGGGCGGGCAGGGTTTCCGCCGCGACACTGCCTGCGCCTTCTTCCCCCGCCACCAATGCATCCAGCCCATCGGTTATCTTGTCCGAGGAGCGGAACATCTTGTCCCGGAGTTTCTTGAAGAATGACATGCCGCCTCCAGCGTGTTTGCCTGTGCTTCCACCTAATCAATCCGGCACGGCAGGGAAAGGGCTTAGGCCAGGGAAACCGCGCCCAGCGCCCCAAGAAGGATCAGCACCTGCCCGCCCCAATAGCAAGGCCACAGCGCCATCGCCATCAGCGGGCGCAGTTTTGCCTTCGGGAAAACGAAAAGATGCAGGGCCAGCAGCACATCCGACAGGATGAACAGTGCCGCCCCCGTCAGGATCAACCCCACATCCACCCGCAACGCTGCAAGCCCCATCAGCGTGATCACCACCACATAGCCGCGCACCGGCCATCGCAACGCACCCGTGCGCGGTGCCAGCCATGCTTCGGTCGTCGCGGCAAGAAGCAGCAGGGCAAGCGGACCCCAAAGTCCGAAACTGCCGGGCATGCCCCAGAAATAGAAGGCATAGGCCAGATGCCCTGCCGCAAACGCCGCCATGCCAGCCAGAAACGCTGACGTTCCGGGGCGCGAAAGGCAAAGGTCGCCCAAAGCGCCCAAAACCAGACCGAGGACAATCAAAGCGGGCGCATCGCACATGGTCCCGGCTCCGGCCAGCAGCAGAACCGATGCGGTTTTTACCGCGCTTCGCAGCCCCCCCGTCGTGTCGCGCCAGCTATACGCAGCGCCATAGATCAGCGCGAGAATCGCGGCGATGCCCAACCATATCCAAAGGCTCATTTCACTTTCCTTAACCGGGTTGCGCGTTATGTTGGACAAACTGGCGCTTCGACCTTCCGCGAACCGGCCCCGCAACGCAATGCGCGTCGGAGCGTTTGCGACAGACAGCACCACACCTGACGCCAAATACCGATGAATAGAAAGTACCGATGCCAGGAACCGCCCCGCAACCGCCGATTTTCGCTGTGGCAGCACTGGTGCCATATGTGTTGATCCTGCTCGGCGTCACATTCGGTGGTTTCTGGTCGATTGCGGTGCTGTTCTATATGGCCGTCCTGACCGCAATCATGGACCAGATCCTCAGACTTGCCGCCCCGAACTCCGCCGAAGGGTCGGAATTTCCGGCAGCGGATGGGGTACTGGTCCTGATCGCATGCATGCATTTCACCGCCTTTCCGCTGGTGGTCTGGGCCATCGCTGGCAACAGCGGATTTGCAACGTGGGAACATGTGGTTCTGGCGATCGGTGCCGGACAGTGGTTCGGACAGGTGGCAAACCCCTGCGCGCATGAGTTGATCCACCGTGGCAATCGCGGGCTTTATTGGCTGGGGGTGGCAATCTATGCCTCGATGCTGTTCGGGCATCATGCCTCGGCGCATCGGTTGGTCCATCATCGCTTTGCCGCTACGCTGGATGATCCCAACACTGCGCGCGAGGGTGAAAGTTATTACCGCTTCTGGCTACGCGCCTGGGTCGGCTCCTACATGGCCGGGCTGCGGGCGGAAACGGCGCGGCGTCAGGGCAAAGGCTTGCATCCTTATGCGGTTTACGCGGCCATTTCCGTGTTTTGCCTATGCTTTGGCTATGTGATCGGAGGGTGGGGAGGTGTGCTGGCGTGGATGGCCCTCGCGATTTTCGGCCACAGCCAACTTTTGCTGGCGGACTATGTGCAGCATTACGGGTTGCTGCGGAAAACCCGAAGCAATGGCACGCCGGAGCCTGTCTCCGAGCGTCATAGCTGGAACGCGCCGCATTGGTTCACCTCTACGCTGTCGCTGAACGCGCCGCGTCATTCCGACCATCACGCCCATCCTTCGCGCGCATACCCAGCGCTGAGCCTGCCGGAAAAGGGGGCCGCGCCCTATCTGCCGCTGCCCTTGGCGATGTGCTGCAATATCGCGCTGGTCCCGCGCCTCTGGTATCGGGTGATCGCAAAGCCGCTGAACCGGTGGCGGGTGCAGGAAGAGGCATGGCGCGAATAGGCGCGCTCCCGCTGCTGTGACTGGAACTTGCTGTTCAGTTGCGGCATGCTGCGCAAAATCGCCCCATTGAAAGCCACCATCATGCGCGCCCTCGTCCTTGCCCTTTCGGTTCTCACCGCCACCGCCGCCTTTGGCGAAACCCAGATGACCGGCAAGGAGTTTGAGGCCTACTCAACTGGCAAAACCCTGACCTATGCGTCCGAAGGGCAGATTTACGGGGTGGAGCAGTACCTGACGGATCGTCGCGTTCGCTGGGCATTTGTTGATGACACCTGCCGCATCGGTCATTGGTACGAGGATTCGGGGAATATCTGTTTTGTCTATGAACATGATGCGACGCCGCAATGCTGGACCTTTCATCTGACCAATGGTCATCTGATGGCACGCTTCATTTCCGATCCGCCGAGCACGGAGCTTTCGGAGGTCAATCAGACCGACCAACCCTTGGCCTGCACCGGACCGGATGTCGGGGTTTGACCGTCGCTTTTGCAACATCCGGTTCCCCTGCGACGTGATTCTTCGAAGAATAATCGGAGTTGTATCGGTTGGACCCTTACACAAACCGAACATCATCAAAACAAGCTTCCCTGTTCGCCGGGTGGTTTGCGGGGCGCTGATTTCGTCGATTTCGCTGGGTGAGCACCAATAGCCAAACGGCCATCGTGAAACTCAATTTCCAACGACTTCGCCGCCTCCGCCGCTGATCTGGAGGTGACGACACCCCCATCCCCCCACACAACGGCATAACCGCGCCGGAGCGTTTCCGCATAGCCGAGGGTTTGCCGCATCCGGTCCAGCGCCTCCAGCCGCTTGCCAAGATCGGCAAGGCGTTGCGCGGGGGTGGCTTGCAGGCGCGCATCAAGACCGCCGAGTTTTTCGCGCGACCGGGCAATATCGCGCCCGGCATCGGTGAAAGCGCGGGTCAGGGCCGGGGCAAGGCGGGCGACAAGCGCATCCAATCGCTCCCCCGCGCGTTCACTGCGCCGGGCCTGCGCCAGTTCCAAGGCGCGACCGTATTCTGCCAGGCGGTCCCTGCGGCGCGCGACCATATCCAGCAACAGGCGCGGGCGCATCGGCGCAGCCAACCGGTCAAACGCTGCGCGCTTTGCGCTGGTCGCCAAGGCAAGCGCACCACCCAACCGCCCTGACCACAGATCAAACCGCTGTTCGGCCCCTTGAGTCAGGCTTTCCAACCGGGGCAAAGCGCGGCCAAGATCGCGCAAGCGTTGCCCACGCAGCCCGAGACCCTGTGTAAGCGCCCGGCTCAACCGTGCGCCCTGCCCGTCCAGCCCCGCCAGCAGGTCAAGGCGCACCGGCACCGCGATTTCCGCTGCTGCTGTTGGCGTCGGCGCGCGGCGGTCGGAGGCGTGGTCGATCAGCGTGGTATCTGTTTCATGCCCGACCGCCGAGATCAGCGGGATTTGGCTTTCCGCCGCCGCGCGCACCACCGCTTCTTCATTGAAACCCCAAAGATCCTCCAATGACCCACCGCCCCGCGCGACGATGATGACATCCGGGCGCGGGATCGCCCCGCCCGGCGCAATCGCGTTGAACCCCCGGATCGCCGCCGCAACCTCCGGCGCGCAGGCCTGACCTTGCACTGCGACAGGCCAGACAAGCACATGGCGCGGAAACCGGTCCCGGAGCCGATGCAGGATATCGCGGATCACCGCGCCCGAAGGCGAAGTCACAACGCCGATCACCTCCGGCAGATACGGCAAGGGGCGTTTGCGGCCCGCATCGAACAACCCTTCGGCAGCCAGTGCCTTGCGCCGCGCTTCCAGCATCGCCATCAACGCACCCGCTCCCGCTGGCGCGATATCCTCGACGATCAATTGATATTTCGACTGGCCGGGAAAGGTGGTCATGCGGCCCGTGGCGACGACCTCCATGCCCTCCTCCGGCCGGACCTGCATCTTTGCGACCTGCCCTTTCCAACTGATTGCCGCAATCACCGCGCGGTCATCTTTCAAGTCGAAATACATATGGCCGGAGGCAGGGCGCGACACGCGGCCGATTTCGCCGCGCACCCGCACAAGGCCGAATTCCCCTTCGATCACCCGTTTCACCGCGCCGGACAATTCCGAAACCGTGAATTCCGGCGAATTGCCGGTCCCACCGGTTTCGGGTCCATCTTCAAAGAGGTCAGACATCGGCAGCCTTCTTGCGATCCGCGTTGGCAGACCTTAGAACGCCGCGAGGTAAAGGCCAAGCCGGGGGGCAGCATGAACATCCTGATTCTGGGCAGTGGCGGGCGCGAACATAGCCTCGCATGGGCGATCAAGCAGAACCCGAAATGCGACCGGCTGATCGTCGCCCCCGGAAATGCGGGCATTGCAATGCTGGCCGAATGTGCCGATCTCGACATCATGGACGCGGCCGAGGTCGTCGGTTTTTGCGAAGAACACGCTATTGATTTTGTGGTGATCGGGCCGGAAGCGCCGCTGGCCGCCGGTGTCGCTGATGCAACCCGCGCGGCAGGACTGTTGACGTTCGGGCCTTCTGCAGCGGCGGCCCGGTTGGAAGCGTCGAAAGCCTTCACCAAGGAAATCTGCGATGCCTGCGCCGCACCAACAGCGGGTTACGCCCGGTTTACGGATGCTCAGGCGGCCCGAGTCCATGTGCAGACCCACGGTGCGCCGCTGGTGATCAAGGCCGATGGTCTGGCCGCGGGCAAGGGTGTGATCATGGGGATGACCGAGGCCGAAGCCCTTGCCGGGATTGATGAAATTCTCGGTGGGGCGTTCGGTTCGGCGGGCGCCGAAGTCGTGATCGAGGAGTTCATGGAAGGCGAGGAGGCCAGCCTGTTCATCCTTTGCGATGGGGCGGACTGCCTGCCGATCGGTACCGCGCAGGACCACAAGCGTGTGGGCGACGGCGACACCGGGCCAAATACCGGGGGGATGGGGGCGTATTCCCCCGCTCCGGTGCTGACCGATGCCATTCTGGAACGCGCGATGGCAGAGATTGTGCGCCCCACCGTGGCCGAGATGGCCAAACGCGGCACGCCGTTCGAGGGCGTGCTTTACGCCGGGCTGATGATAAGGGACGGACAGGCCCGGTTGGTGGAATATAACGTGCGCTTTGGCGATCCGGAATGTCAGGTCTTGATGATGCGACTTGGCGCGCAGGTGTTGGACCTGCTGTTGGCCTGCGCAAGGCGGGAGTTGGCGGGTGCGCAGGTCAATTGGGCGGACGATCATGCGCTGACGGTGGTAATGGCGGCGCAGGGCTACGCAGGAAGCTACGACAAAGGCAGCGCGATCAACGGGTTGGATTTGCTTCGCGAGGACAGTTTTCACATGACATTCCACGCGGGCACCGGCATGCGCGATGGTCAGATCATTGCGACCGGCGGGCGGGTACTGAATATTACCGCGCGCGGTGCGAGTTTGGCACAAGCGCGGGCACGGGCCTACGACTTGGTCGCGCAAGTGGACTGGCCACAGGGGTTTTGTCGCCATGATATCGGTTGGCGCGCGCTGTAACGGTGCCGCAACAGGTATTTTTACCAAGATGAAATCATGGGAGTCGTAGCTTGATGCGCCCCTTGCGCCCACCCGCGTTGCCGCATAAACAGCCCGCGAACTTCAGGGGCCGTGGGAGGTATCCATGCCGCTTCTCGTAATGAAATTTGGCGGCACCTCGGTTGCCGATCTGGCGCGCATCAAGAACGCGGCCGGGAAGGTACAGCGCGAGGTGGCGCGTGGCTATGACGTGATCGTCATCGTCAGCGCAATGTCGGGAAAAACCAATGAGTTGGTTGGATGGGTCGAGCAGACCTCGGCGCTTTACGACGCCCGCGAGTATGATGCGGTCGTGGCAAGCGGCGAAAACGTGACCGCTGGCTTGATGGCCTTGACCTTGCAGGAAATGGACGTGCCGGCCCGGTCCTGGCAAGGCTGGCAAGTGCCGATCAACACCACTTCTGCCCATGCCTCTGCCCGGTTTGTCGGAATTCCGCGCACCAATCTGGACGCGAAGTTTGCCGAAGGTTTCAAAGTTGCAGTCGTCGCCGGTTTCCAAGGCCTTTCGCCCGAAGGGCGGGTCACCACACTGGGGCGTGGCGGTTCCGACACGACCGCCGTTGCCTTCGCTGCGGCGTTCGGCGCGGTACGTTGCGACATTTACACCGATGTCGATGGTATCTATACCACCGATCCGCGCATCACCGACAAGGCGCGCAAGCTGGATCGGATCGCGTTTGAGGAAATGCTGGAGCTTTCCTCGCTTGGCGCAAAGGTTCTGCAAACGCGATCCGTCGAATTGGCGATGCGCTTCAAAGTTCCGCTGCGCGTGCTATCCTCCTTTGAGGATACCGACGAACACTCTGGCACTCTGGTCTGTGACGAGGATGAAATCATGGAATCGAAAGTCGTTTCTGGCGTCGCCTATTCGCGGGACGAGGCAAAGATCACCCTTGTTACGGTGGAAGATCGACCCGGCATTGCCGCCGCCATTTTCGGGCCTTTGTCGGATGCGGGGGTGAATGTCGACATGATTGTCCAGAACATCTCTGAAAAAGCCAATGGCGGCGCTGTCACCGATATGACTTTTTCCTGTCCGGTCAATCAGGTGGGTCGCGCCAAGAAAGCCATGGAAGACGCCAAGGCTGCGGGCAGCATCAATTATCACGACCTGAACGTCGACAGCGATGTTGCGAAAGTCTCGGTTGTGGGGATTGGCATGCGGTCCCATGCCGGTGTTGCCGCGACGATGTTCAAGGCGCTTTCGCAGGAAAACGTCAATATCAAAGTCATTGCAACGTCCGAAATCAAGATATCCGTCTTGATTGACCGGAAATATATGGAACTCGCGGTTCAGGCGCTCCATGATATATTCGAGTTGGAAAAAGCGGATTAATTCGCCGACCACACCGGGGGACCATGACGGAACGCAGTGAAAGCGACAGTCGCAAGTTGCTCAGGCGCTTGCGCGACAGCCTTGCCGAACCCGGTGAAGGGCAGGAAAGGCTGGATCGGATCACGCATTTGATTGCTGATTCGATTCAGACCGAGGTGTGTTCGATCTATTTGTTCCGCGACGACGAAACGCTGGAGCTTTGCGCGACAGAAGGCCTGCGTGCGGAATCTGTCCACAAGACCCGGCTGCGCCTTGGCGAAGGTCTGGTTGGTCGCGTGGCCCGCTTTGGCCTGCCGGTCAATACCGCCAATGCGCCGGGTGAGAAGGGCTTTCGCTTCATGCCTGAAACCGGGGAGGAGATTTATTCCTCTTTCCTCGGCGTGCCCATCCAGCGCGTGGGGGAAAAGCTGGGCGTTCTGGTCGTGCAGTCCCGTGCTGCGCGTCAGTTCAATGAGGATGAGGTCTACGCACTCGAAGTCGTGGCGATGGTTCTGGCCGAAATGACCGAACTCGGCGCCTTCCATGATGAAGGTGAGGCGCTGGGCGCGCTGCACAAACAGCCGTTGTTG
>NZ_JAKDLJ010000125.1 GCF_030452865.1 Pseudorhodobacter sp. | reverse complement strand
GTGATGTGAGCGCAACAAAAGACCTCCGCTGGCCCTGTGACACTTGCGGGGCAGAGCTGCGCTTTGCCCCCGGCCAGACGGAATTGCGCTGCGACCACTGCGGAAATGTTCAGAAAATCCCTGCCGCGCCGGAGTCTGCCCGCCAATATGCAATGGGCGAGCATCCCTTGGCGCTCGGGCTGCGCGATGACCTACCGCAAACCGCGATGGAGGAAGCGCAAACCACCACATGCCCGAATTGTGGTGCCTTGGTGGAGTTTGCAGGCGCAGGACACGCGACTCAATGTCCGTTTTGTGCAACACCGCTGGTGATTGACACCAGCACCAATCGCCAGATCAAACCACAAGCCCTGATCCCGTTTCAACTGGATGAACGCACGGCGCGCTCCGCGATGAGCAAATGGCTGGGCAGCCTGTGGTTCGCTCCGAACGGTCTGGTCGAATACGCCCGCAAAGGCCGCGCGCTGTCCGGCCTCTACGTTCCTTACTGGACCTTCGACGCCGCCACCCGCTCCCAATATACCGGGCAGCGCGGGGAATACTATTATGAAACCCGGACCGTAACGGTGATGGTTGATGGCCGCAGCGAGCAACGGGAAGAACAGGTACAAAAAATCCAGTGGTATCCCGCCTCGGGTATTCTCGGACGGGTGTTTGATGACGTACTGGTGCTTGCGTCGCGCAGCCTGCCGCGTGATTACACCGAAGGGTTGGAACCGTGGGATCTGTCTGCGCTGCAACCCTATAGTGCCGATTACCTCGCCGGGTTCACCGCCGAAGGTTATACCGTCAGCCTTGCCGACGGAAATGCGCGCGGCCATGAGCTAATGGCGAAAGCCATCGCCAATGACGTGCGCCGCGACATTGGCGGCGATGTACAGCAGATCAACAGCATCAACACCGCGCACAGTGCCGAAACCTTCAAACATATCCTTTTGCCGATCTGGATGGCGGCCTACAAATACAACAGCAAAACCTATCGTTTCGTCGTCAATGGTCAAACCGGCAAGGTACAAGGCGAGCGTCCCTATTCAGTCTGGAAAATCACCTTTGCCGTCGTCGCCATCGGCCTGCTGATCGCCGCGATCGCCTATTTCGGCAACGCGCAGTGACCATTTGCATAGCGGCATGCTCTGTCACGCCTGCATCGGATCCCGCCACAAAACCCGCCACGGTGCAGCGCTGATCCGGGAGATGGGAAACCGCAGACACACTGAACTGCCCGTCCCCAGAATGAGCAATGGGGCGGCCAAGCCCTGCAACCACATCGCCCATCAACCCGATGTCATAGCCGCCGCTAGCCCAAGGCCGGCCCGGCAGCGGTCTGATGAGCCGACTGTTTCAGCAGCCTTTTGGCGGTGGAATGCGCGGAATTAGGTATTTGATCCAGAATGAAACCAGCGCGCTTGACAATTGACGAAGGGTTGTCCGCAATAGGTCCAGATCATTTCAAAAAATGAGGCCAGAATGGCGATCCCCCCTGAGGCGTTTTTTCTGGCGAATAATCTGACGGGCACATTGCAGCAGCGTATCCGGCAATTGGTGGCGGAAGGGATCGTTATGGGTCGGTTTCGCGCGGGTGACAAGATGCCCTCCAGCCGGGGGCTCGCCGCGCATCTGGGCGTCAGCCGGATCACGGTGACGCTTGCCTACGCGGATTTGGTGGCGTCGGATTACCTGACCTCACGCGGGCGCTCCGGCTATTACGTTTCCGAAAACGCACCCTTGCAACCGGAATTTGAAACCGGGCCGCGACTGGCTGTTGATCAAGTGGATTACGCCGCGTTGACGGGCCGACGCTTTTCCACCGCCGACCAGTTGCAACGACCGGCGGATTGGGCGCAGTTCCGATACCCCTTTATCTATGGCCAAGCCGATGCCAGCCTGTTTGACCATCAGAACTGGCGACAATGTGCGTTGCGCGCCTTGGGCAAGCGTGATTTCGAGGCGCTGACCTCCGATTATTACGACCGCGATGACCCCCTTTTGATCGAGTATATCCAGCGCAACATACTCCCGCGACGCGGGATTGAGGCGCAGGCAGGCGAGGTGCTGCTGACTATGGGCGCGCAGAACGCGCTTTGGTTGGCGGGGCAGGTCTTGACCGGGCCGGGCAAGCGTGCGGTGGTGGAAAATCCTGGCTATCCAAGCCTGCGCACGATTTTGGCCCAAACAGGTTGTGCGGTGGATTGGGTTGATGTGGACCGCGACGGCTTGCCACCAGAGGCGTTGCAGCAGGGTGTCGATGTGGTCTTCACCACTGCCAGCCACCATTGCCCGACGAATGCCACGATGCCCATTGCGCGCCGCCGCGATTTGGTGGACGCGGCAAGCGCCCGAAATTTCGTGATCGTCGAGGATGATTATGAGTTTGAGATGTCCTTTCTCCAGCCGGTTTCCCCGGCGCTGAAATCCCTGGATCGGGAGGGCCGCGTGATCTATGTCGGCTCCTTTTCCAAGTCCATCTTTCCTGGTTTGCGCTTGGGTTACATCGTTGCTCCCGAAGGCTTTATCCGCGAGGCGCGGGCCTTGCGTGCGCTGACCCTGCGCCACCCCCCCGGCCATATACAGCGCACTGCCGCTTATTTCCTGTCGCTGGGCCATTACGAAGCTTTGGTCAACCGGATGAAACAGGCCTTCAAGCGCCGTCGGTTGGCGATGGCGGACGCGATGGAGGCTGCGGGTTTGACGGTGGCAGGCCAGGGTGGCGTCGGTGGCTCCAGTTTCTGGATGGCGGCACCCGAAGGGGTGGACACCGAAACCCTTGCGCGCGATTTGCACAACCAAGGCGTGTTGATCGAACCGGGGCGTGTCTTCTTTGACCCAGCGCGCGCCCCGCGCAATTATTACCGGCTTGCCTATTCAACCATCCCGGTTGGCCGCATTGCCGAAGGCATCACCCTGATCGCGGCGGCGATTGCCGCATCTGGATCTAAGTAGCCCGTAAAACTGGCCCTACTAGCCGGTTTCACCCGCAGAGTATCTTGCCTCTAACGCGGCCCCGATGCCGCCTTGCACTGTGGAGAGACTGCCATGAAGATGACGACCGAAGAAGCCTTTGTCAAAGTCTTGCAAATGCATGGGATCGACGATGCTTTCGGCATCATCGGGTCTGCCATGATGCCGATCTCGGACCTGTTTCCGGCGGCGGGAATCCGGTTCTGGGACTGCGCCCACGAATATACCGCCGGCATGATGGCCGATGGCTATGCACGGGCGACGGGCAAGATGAGCATGATGGTTGCGCAAAACGGCCCCGGCATCACCAATTTTGTGACCCCAGTGAAGACTGCTTATTGGAACCACACGCCGCTTTTGCTGGTCACGCCGCAAGCCGCCAACAAAACCATGGGTATGGGCGGCTTTCAGGAAGTCGAACAGATGGCACTGTTCAAGGATATGGTCGCCTATCAAGAGGAGGTGCGCGACCCCACCCGCATCGCCGAAGTGCTGAACCGCGTGATCTTGAAGGCCAAGCGCGCCTCGGCCCCCGCGCAAATCAACATCCCGCGCGATTATTGGACGCAAGTGATTGATATTGATCTGCCCAAAGTGGTGGAATTTGAGCGCCCGGCAGGCGGCGAAGACGCGATTTCCCGCGCTGCTGACCTGCTATCCAATGCCAAATTCCCCGTTATACTAAACGGCGCGGGCGTGGTGCTGGCGGGGGCAATTCCTGCCTCCATGGCATTGGCGGAGCGGTTGGATGCGCCGGTTTGCTGCGGCTATCAGCACAATGATGCCTTCCCCGGTTCGCACCCGCTGTTCGCCGGGCCGCTGGGTTACAATGGGTCCAAAGCGGGGATGGAGTTGATCAGCAAGGCGGATGTGGTGCTGTGCCTTGGTACCCGGCTCAATCCGTTTTCGACCTTGCCGGGTTATGGCATTGATTACTGGCCAAAATCGGCGGCGATCATACAGGTCGATTTGAACCCCGACCGCATTGGTCTGACCAAACCGGTGACCGTTGGCATCGTTGGCGATGCAAAAAAGGTGGGTGAGGCGCTGTTGGCTAAACTCTCGTCATCTGCTGGCGATGCCGGGCGTGCTGCGCGCAAAGCGTTGATTGCGCAAACCAAATCGGCTTGGGCGCAGCAATTGTCCAGCATGGACCATGAAGATGATGACGTTGGCACCACATGGAACCAGCGCGCGCGGGATGCAAAGCCGGATTGGATGTCGCCGCGCATGGCGTGGCGCGCGATTCAGTCTGCGCTGCCAAAAGACGCGATCATTTCCTCTGATATCGGCAACAACTGCGCCATCGGCAACGCCTATCCTACGTTTGAAGCCGGACGGAAATACCTTGCGCCCGGCTTGTTCGGCCCTTGCGGCTATGGCTTTCCGTCGATCATGGGGGCCAAGATCGGGCGACCGAATGTGCCGGTGGTGGGCTTTGCCGGTGACGGCGCCTTTGGCATTTCGATGAACGATATGACCGCAATTGGCCGCGATGAATGGCCCGCAATTACCATGGTGATTTTCCGCAATTACCAGTGGGGTGCGGAAAAGCGCAACACGACACTTTGGTATTCCGACAATTTTGTCGGCACGGAGTTGGATACCAAAGTGTCCTATGCCGGGATCGCCAAGGCCTGCGGTTTGGGCGGTGTCGTCGTGCGCACGATGGAGGAGTTGACCGCTGCTTTGCACAAGGCCGTTGCAGACCAAAAAGCGGGCAAGACCACCTTTATCGAGGCGATGATCAACCAGGAACTCGGCGAACCCTTCCGCCGTGACGCGATGAAAGCCCCGGTTGCGGTCGCGGGCATCTCCAAAGCGGATATGCAAAAGCAGCCGCTGGCGGGATGACCCTTCCCTTTGACCTGAGCATCCCTGCCGCAGTTTATATGGCGGTGGTGGTGTTCGGGGCGGCTTTTGTGCGTGGTTACTCTGGCTTTGGGTTTTCGGCGCTGTTGGTCACGGCATCCAGTCTTGTCACCAATCCGCTCAACTTCGTCGGCGTGGCAATCATCTGCGAATGTTGGATGACGGCGCAGCAATGGAACAAGGCGGCAGGTGATGTGGATTGGAAGCGGGTCAAGGCGTTGATGCTCGGCTCGCTGATCGGCGTTCCGCTAGGGCTATGGATTATCACGCAAATTCCGGTGGATGCGGCGCGGATTGTGGTGTCGCTCTATGTTCTGGTGATGTGCGCAGTGATGCTTCATGGTTGGCGAATTGCGCGGGTGCAGGGCGGCGCGGCGCATGGCGCGGCGGGTGTAGTGGCAGGCATGGCGAATGCGCTCGGCATGGGGGGCTTGCCGGTTGTCACCTATTTCGCGGCGCAAACCATTGGGCCACGGGTGTTTCGTGCGACGCTGATCGCCTATTTCGCGATTCTGGATTTTTTCACCGGAATTTTGCTGTGGTGGCATGGATTGATAACATGGGATACCGTAATGGCGGTGCTGGGCGCGGTGCCGATGGTGGTTTTGGGCATCTGGCTGGGCGGGCGGCATTTTTTCAACACCGACCCGCAGGATTTCCGCAAATTCGCCATTCGGTTGCTGGCCGGACTGGCGGTGCTCGGCTTTGTGAAATCATTGGTTTGAAGGGGAGGCGATGCGCAAGGTATTGGTGATCAACGCAGGTTCATCTTCGGTCAAATTCGCAGTGTTCACGGATGGGGTGGAGGTGATCTCCGGTATCGCTGCCGAAATTGGTGGCGACTCACGGTTGAAAATCGGTGGGGTTACAACGCCGATGCCGTTACCCGATCACACAGCGGCGGTGGCGGCGTGTTTGGGCTTACTTGCAAAGACCGGGCATGGCGTGGCGGATTTCATCGCGGCGGGGCATCGGGTGGTGCATGGCGGTACGGAATTCGTTGCCCCCTGTCGGATCACCGATCCGGTCATCGCGCGGATAGAAGTTTGCGTGCCGCTTGCCCCTTTGCACAACCCCGGCAATCTGGCGGCGATCCGGGCGCTGGCAACTCTCGCCCCCGACCTGCCGCAATTTGCCAGTTTCGACACTGCCTTTCACGCAGGCCAACCCGAAGTTGCAGCCCGCTATGCCGTCTCGGCTGAGGTGGTGGCACTGGGCATCCGTCGCTATGGTTTCCACGGGATCTCTTATGCCAGTCTGGTGCAGGCCGTGGCGGCCAAGGGCGCGCCTCCGCGCCGCTTGTTGGCACTGCATCTGGGCAACGGGGCCTCCCTTTGCGCCATTCTGGACGGCAAATCTGTGGCGACGACGATGGGATATTCCCCGCTGGAAGGGCTGACGATGGGCACTCGCACCGGCGGGATTGATGGCAATGCCGTGCTGCGGCTGGCCGAGGTTTTTGGTATCGCGCAAGCGGGGCATATTCTGAACAAGCAAAGCGGCCTGTTGGCGCTTGGCGGTGCGTCCGACATGCGGGAACTGTCGCAAGCGCACACGCCGGAGGCTGCCTTTGCCCGCGATCATTTCGCTTATTGGGCGGTGCGGCATGCAGGGTCGATGATTGCGGCGATGGGTGGGATTGATGCATTGGCGTTTACCGGCGGCATCGGAGAAAATGACGTGGAAATACGGCGCAAGATTATGGCGGGGCTGGAATTTACCGGTTTGATCGTCAATGATGCGGCCAATACCGACCGCGCCGACAAGCTGCACGATCCCAAATCCATCGTCGCGGCATGGATAATCCCTGCGGCGGAAGAGGCGCAGATCGCGGCGGAAGCGATGGCGGTGTTGCAAGCGGAGGGGAAGCATGACGCAACCAAAATTTGACACATCGCCGAAGGTCTCGGATGAGGTGCGGCATACCACCTGTTATATGTGCGCCTGTCGCTGCGGCATCAATGTGCATCTGAAATCCGGCAAGGTCAGCTATATCGAAGGCAACCGCGCCCATCCCGTCAACAAAGGCGTTCTATGTGCCAAAGGGGCCAGCGGTATCCGGCAGGTTTTTGCACCTTCACGGCTGAAAGCCCCAATGCGCCGCGTTGGTCCGCGCGGTTCGGGGGCGTTTGAGGAAATCTCGTGGGAGGAGGCTTTTCAAATCGCCACCGATTGGCTTGCCCCTTTGCGCGAAAAATCTCCGGAAAAACTGACGTTCTTCACCGGGCGCGACCAAAGCCAAAGCCTGACCAGCTTTTGGGCGCAGAACTATGGCACCCCGAATTACGCAGCACACGGCGGCTTTTGTTCGGTCAATATGGCGGCGGGTGGGATTTACACCGTTGGCGGCGCATTTTGGGAATTTGGCCAGCCCGATTGGGACCGCACAAAGCTGTTCATCCTGTTTGGCGTTGCCGAGGATCACGACAGCAACCCGATCAAAATGGGCATTGGCAAGTTGAAGGCACGGGGGGCTAAAATCATTGGCGTGAACCCGATCCGGTCGGGCTATAACGCCGTTGCGGATGACTGGTTTGGGGTGACGCCGGGTGCCGATGGCTTGCTGATCCTGTCGCTGATCCATTGCTTGCTGGAGGCGGGGAAGGTCGATCTGGACTACCTCGCGCGCTTCACAAATGCGCCTTTGTTGATGCGTTCGGATGAAGGCGCAGAAAAGGGGCTGTTCCTGCGTGATGCAGACGGCAAAGCACTTGTGGTTTCACAGGGCGAACTGGTGCCGTTTGACCAAAAGGGCGCGAAGCCCGATCTGGGTGCAACATACCAAGGCCACCGCACCGTGTTTCAGCACATGGCGGAGCGCTACCTTTCCCCCGATTACGCGCCGGAAAAAATCGCCGCGCGCGTGGGGATTGAAGCCATACGCATCCGCGAACTCGCCGCCGATCTGGCCCGCGTGGCCTTTGATGAGGCTATTGAACTGGCCCAGCCCTGGACCGACTTTCGCGGTGATACCCACGCCAAGATGATCGGTCGCCCGGTCAGTTTCCACGCCATGCGCGGAATTTCCGCCCATTCCAACGGCTTCCAGACCGCCCGCGCTTTGCATCTGTTGCAGGTGGTGCTTGGAACCGTCGAAACCCCCGGCGGCTACCGCTTCAAACCGCCCTATCCCAAACCAGCCGAGGCGCATCCTGCCCCCCATTGCAAAGTGACCCCCGGCAAGCCGCTTGACGGCCCGCACTTGGGATATCCGCGCGGGCCGGAACATCTGTGCCTTGACGCGCGAGAAAAACCCATCCGCATCGACAAGGCATTTTCATGGGAAAACCCGCTGTCAGCGCATGGGGTGATGCATATGGTCATCGCCAACGCCCATGCGGGTGACCCCTATAAAATCGACACGCTGTTCATGTATATGGCGAATATGGCGTGGAATTCTTCGATGAATACCGCCGCCACCATGGAAATGCTGACCGACAAGGGCGAGGATGGCGAATATGTCATCCCGCGCATCATCTATTCCGACGCCTATGCCAGCGAGATGGTGGCCTATGCCGATCTGATCTTGCCCGACACCACCTATCTGGAACGGCACGATTGCATTTCGCTGCTGGACCGCCCGATCTCGGAACCCGACGCTGCGGGGGATTCGATCCGCTGGCCGGTGGTGGAGCCGGACCGCGACGTGCGCGGCTTCCAGTCGGTGCTGATCGACCTTGGCGCGAGGTTGGGTTTGCCGGGCTTTGTTGGCGCTGACGGCGCT
>NZ_JAKDLJ010000552.1 GCF_030452865.1 Pseudorhodobacter sp. | reverse complement strand
ATGAATAAGGCAGGCTGGTTCCAGACGCCCGGCCATGCACGACGAAAGGCAGGCCAAGGTCATGCAGCAGACCGATGCGGAAATCATCCTGCCGGGGGGAATGGACGATGACGCCATCGACATTGCCGCGCGACCGCAGCTCTCGGTAAAGTTTCGCCTCATCTGCATCCGGGACGATGGACAGCATCAGGTCATAGCCGGCGCGCGAATAGGTCTCCCCGGCGCCGGCAATGAAATCGGCAAAAATCGGGTTCACAATCTCATGCCTTGTGCCGACGGGGATCACATGGCCCACCGCCATTGCCCGGCCGGTGGCAAGCCGGATCGCGCGGGTGTTGGGTTTGTAATTGTGCAGTGCTGCGGCGCTGATAACTTTTTGGCGGGTGTCTTCATTCACCTCCGGATAGCCGTTCAGCGCGCGGCTGACAGTTGTGGGCGACAATCCCAGAAGGGTCGAGAGGGTCTTCAGGTTCACGAGCCATAACCAAAGCGTTTTGGATTTCAATCGAAGCTAGCCAGTTACCGGCGACGGGTCAAAGGCAAACGCCGCGATGGTTCAATGTCGGGGGTGCGGGTTCAGCAGGAATTCCATGCGGCAATTGCGAATTTTGGAGGCGCGAACGGATACAACTTGTAATTGACTTGGCAGAAAGCTGTTCGAAGGTCTAACCCTCAAAGCGGTTTGGATTAAGATCCACCGCAACATCAAAATCATCAACGCCTCAAGGCGTGATCATCGGGAGGTTGAGATGTCAGCCAAGTATGTCATGGGTGCGGCGGCGCTGGCGCTGTTTGCGGGAAGCGTTCAGGCGCAAGACCTGAAGTTCGCACCGGGGGAGGATGCCCGGTTCGACTGGGCCGGGTTCGAGGCGTTGAAAGCGACCGATCTGAAAGGCCAGACGCTGAAGATTGACGGCCCTTGGGGCGGCGGCGACAAAGACCTTTTTGAAAGCGTGATCGCTTACTTCGAGGCGGCAACCGGCGCAGATGTCGAATATTCTGGCGGCGACGGGTTTGAACAGCGCGTGATGATTGATGTCGAGGCAGGCTCCCCGCCCAATATCGCGGTGATCCCGCAACCGGGTCTGGCCGCTGATTTGGCAAAACGCGGCAAGCTGGTGCCGCTTGCCGATGGCACTGCCGACTGGATCAAGGAAAACTATGCCGCCGGGCAGTCCTGGGTTGATCTGGCAACCTATGCCGGTCCCGATGGCAACAAGGCGCTTTACGGGCTGTTCTACAAGGTCGATGTGAAATCCCTTGTCTGGTATGTGCCGGAAAATTTTGAGGATGCGGGTTACGAAATCCCGACCACGATGGAAGAGCTGAAAGCCCTGACCGAACAGATCGTCGCCGATGGCGGCACGCCTTGGTGCATTGGCCTCGGGTCTGGCCCGGCGACAGGCTGGCCCGCGACCGACTGGGTTGAGGACATGATGCTGCGCAACAATTCGCCGCAGGATTATGACGCCTGGGTCAGCAATGACCTGAAATTCAATGATCCGAAGGTGATCGCCGCAATTGATGATTTCGGCTGGTTCGCGCGCAATGACAAGTTTGTCGCTGGCGGCGCAGGCGCTGTCGGCTCCACCGATTTCCGGGACAGCCCGAAAGGCCTGTTCACCTCGCCACCCGCTTGCTACATGCACCATCAGGCGAGCTTCATCCCGACCTTCTTCCCGGAAGGCACCGTTGTCGGGCAGGACGCCGATTTCTTCTATTTCCCGGCTTATGCGGAAAAAGACCTTGGCAAGCCGGTGCTGGGGGCCGGAACGTTGTTCGTGATCACCAAGGACAGCCCGGTTGCCGAGGCCTTCATGAAATTCCTGCAAACGCCACTCGCA
>NZ_JAKDLJ010000551.1 GCF_030452865.1 Pseudorhodobacter sp. | reverse complement strand
CGCTGCGTTGATTGAGGAGGCGACCAGCGCCCTTGCACCTTACGGCGCGCGGGCTGACAATATGATCGCAGCCGCGCGTTTCGTGATTGCGCGTGAAAGCTGAACCGTTGAAGCCCAAGGGGGCAGGATGACAGACAAGACCGAAAACAGGCCTAAAACCCCGACGCTGGACCGCGTAGCCCTGCCGTCCGACCTCAAATCGCTATCGAACCGGGAGTTGCGGCAACTGGCGGATGAGTTGCGCGCCGAAACCATTTCTGCGGTGTCGGTTACGGGCGGGCACCTAGGGGCCGGTTTGGGCGTGGTCGAACTGACCGTCGCCTTGCACGCCGTCTTTGACGCCCCGCGCGACAAGATCATCTGGGATGTCGGCCATCAATGCTACCCCCATAAAATCCTGACCGGGCGGCGCGACCGCATCCGCACCCTTCGAACCGAGGGCGGGCTTTCCGGCTTCACCAAGCGCAGCGAGTCGCCCTATGACCCATTCGGCGCGGCACATAGCTCCACCTCCATTTCCGCTGCCCTTGGCTTTGCCGTTGCCGCCGATCTGGGCGGCGACCCCGGCGATGCGGTGGCGGTGATCGGCGATGGTGCCATGAGTGCGGGCATGGCGTTCGAGGCGCTGAACAACGCGGGTGCGCTGAAAAAGCGGCTGTTTGTGGTGCTGAACGACAACGAAATGTCGATCGCCCCGCCAGTTGGCGCGCTGTCCTCCTACCTCTCCCGGCTCTACGCCGGTGCGCCGTTTCAGGATTTGAAAGCGGTGGCCAAAGGTGCGGTCAGCTTCCTGCCCGAACCTTTCCAGGAAGGTGCGCGGCGGGCGAAAGAGATGCTCAAAGGCATGACCGTCGGTGGCACCTTGTTTGAGGAGTTGGGCTTTTCCTATGTCGGCCCCATCGACGGCCATGATATGGACCAGCTTCTCGCCATCCTGCGCACCGTGCATGACCGCGCGACCGGGCCGATGCTGATCCATGTCATCACCCAAAAAGGCAAAGGCTATGCCCCGGCGGAAACCGCCCGCGACAAGGGCCATGCGACCGCAAAATTCGATGTGCTGACCGGGGCGCAAAAGAAATCACCCTCGAACGCACCCAGCTATACCACGGTCTTCGCCAAGGCGTTGATCGCGGAAGCGGCGCGGGATGACAAGATCGTGGCGGTTACCGCCGCCATGCCCGATGGCACCGGGTTGAACCTTTTTGCCGAACGCTTTCCGCGCCGTTGTTTTGATGTCGGCATCGCCGAGCAACATGCGGTCACTTTTTCGGCGGGTATGGCGGCGGGCGGGTTGAAACCCTTTTGCGCGCTCTATTCCACGTTTTTGCAGCGCGGCTACGATCAGGTTGTGCATGACGTGGCAATCCAACGCCTTCCCGTGCGCTTCGCGATTGATCGTGCCGGGTTGGTGGGTGCCGATGGTGCAACCCATGCCGGCGCGTTTGACGTGGCTTTCCTTGCCAACCTGCCGGGATTCGTGGTGATGGCGGCGGCGGATGAGGCCGAACTGGTCCACATGGTCGCCACCGCCGCCGCGCATGATACCGGCCCGATTGCCTTCCGCTTTCCGCGCGGTGAAGGCGTGGGGGTGGAGATGCCGGAGCGCGGCGTTCCGCTGGAAATTGGCAAGGGCAGGCTGATCCAGAACGGCAACCGCGTCGCGCTGCTGTCCTTCGGCACCCGGCTTTCCGAGGTGATGAAAGCCGCCGAGGCGCTGGCGGCTAAGGGAATCACGCCGACCGTAGCGGATGCCCGCTTTGCCAAACCGCTCGACCGCGATCTGATCCTTGATCTGGCGGCGCGGCATGAGGTTTTGCTGACCGTTGAAGAAGGCGCAATCGGCG
>NZ_JAKDLJ010000124.1 GCF_030452865.1 Pseudorhodobacter sp. | reverse complement strand
AGGCCCATCTCCGGTTTCCATCGTGCAATTTCCCCCCGTTGCCGCGTCAGCAGCACGGTTTCGGTAAAGCTGTTGATCGTAACATATCTGCGGAAAAAACGCTCCAACACCGACCCGAGCACATAGACGCTGGTGCCTTCAAAAAAACTGTCGTCAAAGCCGAGTTTCAGTTCCAGTCCGCGCACCGCCGTTGACATCAACCCATCGGACATCCGCCGCACGATAGGCCGGCTTTCAATGGAGGTCATGCCTTCGATCTGCTTCTCCACCGTCTTGTCAGCAGTGGGCGCATAGATGCCGACCAATTCGCGCAGCGCCGCGATGCCGCCGCCGTTATCGGTATCGGCAATCGACAGGTAGTTCAGGCTCAGATGGCTGATCAGACGCCATGCTGTATCGCCCTGACCAAGACTGGGGCGCGGGCGCGTCGGGGCAACGGGAGTTGTCACATGCGCCACGGGACCACCATCGGGCAAGTGAAACACATCCGCAGCCCCGGTCGAAAGCAGCAAGGGCAAGTCGCGGTTGGTGCAGGTCGCCTGTACTGAAAGTTGCCCCAGATCAACAGGGTAAGGTGCCTGGCGTGGGTCCACCAAGGTCAGGTACAGTTCCGACCCCAGGTAAGACGTGCGCGCGCCTTTCAATCGCTCCCGCTCACTCCGCTGCCGCATGCGGCGGAACTGGGTGTAATAGGAAGGGTGCGTATCGCCTGCCGCCGTGAAATCATCTGAGGAATAGAAGGGCCGAAACTCCACATCCTTGTCGCCTTTTTCGGAAATTCCCTGCACGCCCTGTATCGAATAAATCTCAAAATCCAGCGGCGCGGTGCGGTCCGGAACGATGTGATGTTCCACATCGGCGGTGGTCAGCAGCACCCGGTCACAGCGCTTTTCAAACAGATTGACGGCAGGTGTCGCATGCAGGGTAAATGCCTCCGGCGTTACCGAGGCGGCCAGTTCCGGCATCCCGTCACGCAACATCAGGTAGATATCAACCGCCCCGCCCGCTGCCTTTTTCAACGCGGGTTGAATCCCGATCAGATCGACAAAATGGAACCGCTCCGGCATGCCGAAATATTCCTGAAGCAAGCGGTAACCATCAAAGGACCGTTGCGGTGTGGGCAGCAATGCCTCCTCCCGGTCAAAGCCGCGTGGCGTCACCCGTGCTTTCGGCAGGTCCAACACCCAATCGGCACGGCGATCCGTGGACCGTGCTGCAACCCCCGTAACCTGCGTGCTCAGCAACTCATGCAGATCCCAATGGCGGCCGACTTTGTTGTTCATGAACAACGTCAGTTTATCCAGTGACAGCGCCGAAATCGGCTCTACCCCGCGCCGTTTGAGGCGCAGACGGATTCCTGCCCGCGCCTCTACATCGCGAGAGATTCCGGCGGCCACCAATTGGCCGCGACCATCCAGATATTCCGCCTCGATGATGTCGACCGGCCAAAGCGTGACATCCTGCGCGGTGGTGAAAATGCAGGCGGTCTGATCCCCCTCCCCCAGCGAGGATCGCAACTGCGTCCCGCGCGGCAGGGTGTAACCATCGGCCATCGCGGCATTCGCGGCATCCGGATCAAATGCCGCAACCATCATCGAAGGTGTCGGCGCGAGGTAATGCGGGTAAACGATTTCCAGCAGATGCCGCGTGAACGCTGGAAATTGCAGTTCCAGTTCCAACTGGACCCGCGCCGACAGAAATGCGGTGCCTTCAAGCAAGCGTTCGACATAGGGATCAAGCACCTCGGCGCTGTCCATGCCGAGACGGGCGGCTATTTTTGGAAATGCCTCTGCGAATTCCGTGCCCATCTCCCGCAGATAGGACAGTTCGGTTTCATAATGCCGCAGAATTCTTGTGTCCATCAGCGTCTCCGAACCGGTGCCGTACCCGGCCCCGGACGCTCCAGCTTCAACTCCCCGGTGGTCATATCCACCTCTGACCGCAAATAAAGCTCCATCGGCAACGGTTGCGCCCACATATCGGCGGCAATATCAAAGGTCACCAGCGTTTGCCCCTTGGTCAGGGTGTCGCGCAGGATCACGTCCAGTGAACCGCCAATGATCCGGGGTTCGTATTTCTCGATTGCGCGCTGGATTGACGCACGGATTTTAGCCGCGCGCAGGTTTGTCGCAAACTCCCCCGCCACCTCTTCTACACCATAGGCGAGGACGGAGTTGCTGACGTTCGGGTAACGCTCCGCGTCAATCATCGAACTGTTGTCAAAGGTGTTGAGCAGCCAGGCGAGGTCACGCTGGATAATCTCGCGCAAGCGGCGAATGTCTATGACACGGCTTTCGCGGGTTTCTTTGGGATTGGTCGGATCATCATCGGTCAACCGATCAAGCAGCGAGGGCTGAAGTCGCTCCGCTATGCCATGGTCCACCATTATGTCGCCACGTCAGGCTGTGCCATGATCAGGCTGCGTACATCCATCAAGGCGGTGTCGCCTGCGTCCGTGGTCAGAAGACGCTGGCCCCGGCCGATGAAGGTTTCGGCGCCGATGTCATGCCAGTTTGTTTCCCGCGCCAGCCGTTCCGCCGCATTACCATGTTCCGCCGTCCCGGCGTAGCGGGTCGGGATCAGCGCGACGATGTCACCACCGTTGCGAAGGGTCATGTTCACCGGCGTCCACACGCAATCACGCAGATCAACCGGCGCTTCGGCGGCAATGCTGCCGATCTGGTTGAACGGCATCCAGAAATATCGCCCGTTCACGATGACTTCCAGCACCGGACCAAGCCGCATATCGGCATCGGCCACCCATTCGAACGGCGTGTCATTTATCGTGCCACCCATGACGGGAGCGGCCTCAAACGCCTTGGCGCGCAGACCGGCCGCATCCTGCGCCCGACCCGCCGCCTGCACCTTCAGCGCCTCGATCAGCAGGGCCACCCATTCCTGCGGCTCTCCGAAAACCAGTGGATCCTTTTCGCCAGAGAATACCTTTTCGCGGTACACCTCGCAGATGATACCTTCGCGGTAGGTCTGCGCCATCGGAACCGCCGCCGGGTCCATCTCCGCCGAGACTTTCAACTGGCGGATCGCGCGATCCCAATCACCAAGCACGGACAGGAGTTGGAACAGAAAAACCCGTTTTGATTTATCCGCAGCATTGGCGCGTATTTCGGCTTGAAGGGCCAGAAGCGCCGCGTCGGGATCACCCTGCTTGACAAGGCTTGCGGCACTTGGCGTCTTGCTGTTCGCGTCGGCCATTTCAAACCCTTTCACGCCTGCCGCAAGAAAGAACCGCGTTCCAGTGGTGGACCGCATTCCCCCTTGCGCCATCGGCAATGGACCGGAGCCCGAAATGGGCCCGGACCAGTTTTACGGTGTTCAGACGGTAAGGGACGCGTTGTTCTTGACGCGGCTCCAACGGACAACCTTGTCCTTCTCCATCTGGCCCTTGTGGCCCTGTTGCTTGTAGGTGATTTCAATCGCCCCAAACTGGAAGGTAACCGTTTC
Organism: Pseudorhodobacter sp.; assembly: GCF_030452865.1. Lineage (GTDB taxonomy): Bacteria > Pseudomonadota > Alphaproteobacteria > Rhodobacterales > Rhodobacteraceae > Pseudorhodobacter. The sequence goes on along the minus strand of NZ_JAKDLJ010000124.1, from coordinate 5,115 downwards.
GTCCAGTGAATCCGAGCCAGACACGCCCGACCAGTTGATGTCCTGTACCATGACCAGAACAAAGTCGAACTTCATGAACACGCCGCCCGATTTCGTGGCGGATTCACCCGAACGGCGCAGCTCTACCGTCAAATCCTGATAGTGCTTGCCAGTCACCAGACCATAGAAAAGACCGGTCGAAGCGGAGTCGGTTTTCTTCGTGACGATGAATTCCTTGAACGAAGCCTTGCCCGCGCCGCCACCGCCACTCGTCGATCCGATGTTGATGTTGTTCATCGCACCGATATCAAACGAAGTGATCTCGAAGGCACCTTTGGCGGCATAGTCTTCATCCTGAGTTTCCCCCGGAATACCACCAATGTCGACCGACTCTTTACTATGGGATTTGGAATAACAAAATGCATCAAAAGACATCTTCAGTCTCCTTTACTGAGTTGACCGGCAAACGTTCCCCGTAACCGGCACAGGGCCGTGCGACCCCGGATTGAAATAAGCACCTGGAATGGTGCAGAACTAAGGAAGGCAGGACGGAACGCCCGATCTCGCCTCCGTTGAATGACGCCCTGTACCCCAGGACGCCCAGGATCACCCCTTTTCAGAAGGCAATTTCGATGTCAGCCGCAAGGACACAGACAGTCCTTCAAGTTGGTAATGCGGCCGCAAAAAGAATTTTGATGTGTAATATCCCGGATTTCCCTCTACCTCCTCGATAACAACTTCTGCCGCTGCCAGTGGACGACGCGCCTTTTCTTCTTCCGGCGACGAACCGGAAGCGAAATCAACATATTGGTTGATCCAGTCCTGCAACCAGCCCTGCATATCCTCCCGGCTTTTGTAGGAACCGATCTTGTCGCGCACTATGCACTTCAGATAGTGCGCGAAGCGGCAGGTCGCGAACAGGTAGGGCAAGCGTGCCGCGAGGTTCGCGTTGGCTGTTGCATCTGCATCGTCATATTCCGCCGGCTGATGCAAGGATTGCGCACCGATGAACGCAGCCAGATCGGAATTCTTGCGGTGGATCAGCGGCATCATCCCGTTGCGCGCCAGTTCCGCCTCCCGCCGGTCAGAGATTGCGATTTCGGTCGGGCATTTCTGATCGACGCCGCCATCATCTGACGGGAAGACATGAGAGGGCAGATTCTCCACTGCGCCACCTGATTCGATCCCGCGGATACGCGAGCACCAGCCATAGGTTTTGAACGACCGGTTGATGTTGACGGCCATGCCGTAAGCCGCATTGACCCAAGCGTATTTTTCGGAATCCGCGCCTTCGGTATCCTCCTCGAAAGCGAATGCCTCAACCGGTTCGGTCTTGGCACCATACGGCAAGCGCCCCAGAAAACGCGGCATCGCGAGGCCGACATATTTACTGTCTTCCGACTCACGCAGGCTGCGCCAAGAGGCATATTCCGGCGTTTGGAAAATCTTGGTCAAATCGCGCGGGTTGGCCAATTCGGACCAACTGTCCATCTGGAACAACGACGGCTTTGCACCGGTGATCAGCGGCGCATGGGCGGCCGCAGCTATTTTCGACATCTCGGCCAGCAGTTCCACGTCAGGTGGCGAATGGTCGAAATGGTAATCCGCAACCAGAGAGCCGTAGGGTTCGCCACCGAACTGGCCGAATTCCTCCTCATAGATCTTCTTGAAGATCGGCGATTGATCCCACGCCGTCCCTTTGAATTTCTTGAGCGTCTTGGCCATATCCTTTTTGGAAATGTTCATGACGCGAATTTTCAGCATCTCATCGGTTTCGGTGTTGTTCACCAGATAATGCAAGCCGCGCCACGCACTTTCCAACTGCTTGAAATCGGCATGATGCAGGATCAGGTTCACCTGCTCGGTCAGTTTCTTGTCAATTTCAGCGATAATGCCCTCGATCGTGCGCAATGCGTCGTCCGACACGAGTGCGGTATTCGCCAAGGCTTGCACGGCGAGGGTTTTGACCGCCTCCTGCACCGCAGTCTTGGCTTGATCCGATTTCGGACGAAACTCCTTCTGCAACAGATTGGCAAATTCAGAAGAGCCAAAAGCCTCCTCCGTTGCGCCGCCCGATGATTGAACTTCTGCTTCGGCCATGACTTACCCCTTGTCTTCTTCGGTTGCATCGCCCTTTGGCGCAGGTTGCGCCGCCAGGGCGGCCAGCAAAGCCGGATCCTGAATGGCCGTCGCCAGCAGGTTTTCCGCGCCCGTCTTACCATCCATATAGGTCATCAGGTTGGAGAGTTGGGTGCGGGCGTCCAGCAGTTTTTTCAACGGCTCCACCTTGGCCGCAATAGCGGCGGGGCTGAAGTCATCCATCGACTCAAAGGTGATATCGACGGCCATATTGCCTTCACCCGTCAGAGTATTCGGCACCGTGAAAGCGGCGCGGGGCTTCATGGATTTCATGCGGTTGTCGAAGTTGTCCACGTCAATCTCAAGAAACTTGCGGTTGGCCACGGCGGGCTGCGGCTCCTCCGATTTTCCGGCGAGATCCGACATGACCCCCATCACGAACGGCAGTTGAACCTTTTTCTCGGCGCCATAAAGCTCCACGTCATATTCGATCTGAACCCTTGGCGCGCGGTTCCTTGCAATGAACTTTTGTGAACTGGCCATAACTTGCTCCCTGAAGAATTACTTGAACCTTTTTGATGACCATGCATCTTTTATAGCGGTTTGGTCAATAATCGTCATCGGGCAACCCTCCGATGGTCTTGACGTTGCTGTAGCCGTCTCGGGCCATGTCACGAACGATGGTGACAAAATCCGCGCCAACAAGTCGTTTCGCCCGTTCCAACAATAGCGGCAACGGGCTGGACGGTTCGGTGCGGTTATAATAGGCAATCAACCTGTCCAGCGTATTGCGCACATCTTGCGGGCTGTTGATCGCGCCACCACCACCACTTGATACCACAGCCGGTGCAGACGCGGCACCCGCATCCCCGTTCCCCGCAGCATCATCGGCAGCGCCGACAACCTCACCGAACCCATATTCGGCAATGCGGGCAGCGGCTTGCTTGAGCAGCTTTTCCAATGCGCCAAGTTCCGGCCCCTGCCCCGGAATATGGTCATCAAACGCCGCGTTGATCGTCTTTAGATCGTCCAACGCGGACTGGACCGATTCCCGCAACGCGCCCATCTTCTCAGCACCCGTATCCTTGAATGCGGCAGAAATCGCTCCGGAATCAGCGACTGTTTCCGTACCCTCCGGCGCGGCGGCTTCACCGGTTGCAATGGCAATGTCCCGCAGGGAGATACGCCCGAAAGAACGGCTTTCAGTCAAGGGCGCAAGGCGCACAGCCCGCAAGATGGTGTCCGCATCCACCAAAGCGGCAACCGCATTCACCCGCATTGTCGGGTCATTGTCATCATCCGCATCAAGTTGCGGATGGCAAGTATCCCACCATTGATCGAGGCATCCCCGCAGATAGGCCATCGCCTGCGCAAAACCGCTGAACCCTTCGGTTCTCAGCAGGGCGTGGGCCAGCAAGACACCGGCGCGCAAATCGTGGCTCCGCCCCAGCACTTCCTTGGCACGCGCGATAACCTCGGCGTATTCCGGTTCCTCCGCTGCAATTATGCTTTCACCGACCTGCCGTTCCTCACCGGGTTGCGCTGCCAGTTCAAGCGAAATGAACGCAGGATCATACTCAAGGTTTTCGCCGCTTGGCGCGTCATCGCCATGGCTGTTGAGAAATTCAGACAAATCCATCAAAGACTCTCAAGAATAATTCCCACTTCACAAAGTCATCCGCACTGAACCAAGCCAACGATAACGGAACCGCAAATTCAAGCTACAAAAATATGGATTCCGCATTGGAACCTTGCAATAATAGAAAGAGAATAGACGCAGTATTCACCCCGCGCGAAGAAATATCAAGTCCAGTTGTGGTTGCATACACCATCACGACGCCTTGATCAGCGAACAAACCCACAGGATCGGCTTGCCGAACCGGAGGCATGCCCGAATCCGCGGCATGGAGCGCATGTCGAAGCCAGAAAGCCCCACACAGGCCGGGTACGGTCTTGGGTTGGAGGTTTCGTCAACTATGCTATCGTTACCCGCGTCACCGGTTCTGCGGAACCAAGACTGCATCACGGGTGTTGAGCAACGATCCGGAGAAAAGAGGCTTCACGATGATACGACGACCCCTTCTTACCATGGCACTTACACTATGCGCGGGTGCCGCGCTTTCGGACGAGGTTGGCAAGGTCGGGGTTGACTGGCTGGGAAATGATATCATCGTGGAAAGCATCGCCGACCCCAAGGTGCAGGGTGTGACATGCCATATCGCTTATTTCTCGCGCGGGGTGATTGACCGTTTGCAGCAAGGCAACTGGTTCGAAGACCCGTCCAATTCGTCGATTGACTGCGCCCAGACCGGCCCGATCACCATCGGCGATATCGACCGCAGCGATGACGGTGAGGAGGTCTTTCGTCAAAGTCGCTCGATCATCCTGAAATCCATCGCCGTCACCCGGATTTTCGACGAAAAGCATCAGACGTTGATTTATCTCGCCCATGGGCGGGAAGTCAGCAAAGGATCGGCCAAGACCTCACTTTCCACCGTGTCGCTTTTTCAGACGAAGTGATCAGAGATCAAAGCTGGCGAAAACCGGGGCGTGGTCGCTGGGCTGTTCCCAACCGCGCACCGTCCGGAGGATTCGGCTGGAATGGCCCGCGCTCGCGATATCGCGTGAGGCCCAGATGTGATCGAGCCGGCGGCCTTTGTCGGCAGCGTCCCAATCCCTGGCGCGGTATGACCACCAACTGTAGAGCAAGCCTTCGGGAATATCGGCGCGGGTGACATCCACCCAATCGCCCGCCGCCATCACCTCGTTGAAATGTGCCACTTCCACCGGCGTATGACTGACGATCTTGAGCAGCGCCTTATGGCTCCAGACATCATCCTCACGCGGGGCGATATTCAGATCACCGACGAGAATCGAGCGTTCTGGGCGCTCTGCATGGAACCAGTCACGCATTTCGGTCAGATAGTCGAGCTTTTGGCCGAATTTCTCATTCTGTTCGCGGTCCGGAATGTCGCCACCTGCGGGCACATAGCAATTGTGGATCGTCACACCGTTTTCCAGCCGCGCCGCAACATGGCGCGCATGGCCAAGCTGCAC
>NZ_JAKDLJ010000123.1 GCF_030452865.1 Pseudorhodobacter sp. | reverse complement strand
GCGGCTTGGCCAGATTGACCTGTTCGTGCAGCTTTCCTATGTGGTTTTTCTGGGGCTGATCGGCGCGATGATGCTGAAAGAAAGTATTGGCGCTTTGCTGCGCGCGCGCAGATCCGGCGCGCCGATCCGTCGGGCGCATGTGCATTACTCGGTCCATAAACTGCCGCTGAAGATGAAATTCCGCGCCTCTGGCCTCTATATTTCGGTGATTCCGCCGATGCTGGCGGGCGCGGCTGTCGGTTTTCTATCGGCGATCATGGGGGTCGGCGGCGGCTTCATCATGGTGCCGGCGATGATCTATCTGCTGGGGATGCCGACCAAGGTGGTGGTCGGCACCTCGCTGTTCCAGATCATTTTCGTGACTGCCTTCACCACCGTCATGCATGCGGTCAGCAGCCAGACCGTGGATATGGTTCTGGCGCTGCTGCTGATCATCGGCGGCGTGATCGGCGCACAGATCGGATCGCGTATAGGGGTGAAACTGCGGGCGGAACAATTGCGCATCCTGCTTGCCCTGATGGTGTTGGCAGTTTGCATCCGGATCGCCCTTGGGCTGCTCCTCACCCCGGATGAGATTTATTCTGTCACAGCGGGGAGGTTGCCGTGAAGCGCCCTCTCCTGCTTTTTGCGTTGCTGCTGATGGCATCCCCCATTTCGGCGCAGGACGTGATAGCGCCTCCGGTTGACGCGACGGGTGAAACCATTGTCGCGGGGTTGAGCCAGAACCTGGTGTCAATTACCACCACCTTCAACGGGTCAGAGGTGCTGATCTATGGCGCGGTCAAACGCGACGCCCCGGTGCCGGTCGGCGCCCCGCTGGAGGTGGTGGTGACGGTGCAAGGCCCGTCGAGCCCGATGACCGTGCGGCGCAAGGAACGGCGCTTTGGGATCTGGATGAACACCGCAACTGTCAACATCAGCCGCGCACCAAGTTTCTACGCCATCGCCTCCTCTGCCCCGCTGAGCGATGCGCTGTCCGCGACCGAGGATCTACGCTATCAGATCACGATTCCGCGCGCGATCCGGGCGGTTGGCATCTCTGGCGAGGCCGAGGATGCACCGCTGTTTCTGGACGCGCTGATCCGCTTGCAGGCAGAGCATGGCGCCTATGCCTTGACCGAGGATACGGTCAATCTGGTGGAATCGACGCTGTTTCGCGCCGATATCGCGATGCCGGCCGACCTGACCGAAGGCGAATACAAGGTGCGGATGTTCATCACCCGGGCGGGCATGGTGGTCAATATGCACGAAGAAGTGATCACCGTTCACAAGGACGGGTTTGAGCGTTGGATCTTCAACCTCGCGCATCAGCAGTCGCTGCTTTACGGGTTGCTGTCGCTGGTTCTGGCGGTTGCGGCGGGCTGGGGGGCGTCGGCCCTGTTCGGTTTGATCCGCCGCTGAAATTCCGTTCCGGTTCAGCCCGTTCACACCCCTGCTGCGCGCTGTTCAACCATGGGCCACAAGCGCCCCATTGTCACACCACGCGCGAGGTTCAGAACCATCAGCGCGGCCCAAAGCCCGTGATTGCCCCAAAGCGGAATCAGGATCAGCAGGGACAATCCGTAGATCAGCACCGACAGCAGCATGGCTTGTCGCATCTGCCGCGTCAGGGTTGCGCCGATGAAAATGCCGTCCAGCATCCAGGCCGCAACCCCGATGACCGGGGCCGCGACCAGCCAAGGCAGAAACTCACGCGCGATCAGACGGACATTCGGCGCGGTGGTCATCAGGTCAATCAGCGACGGCCCTGCCAGCAGGTAGAACAGCGACAAGCAGATAACCGAAGCCACCCCCCATTCGCTGCTGACAATCGACGCGCGGCGGGCGGCGCGAACCGAGCGTGCACCCACCGCCTGACCTACCAGCGCCTCTGCCGCGAAGGCGAAACCATCAAGGAAAAACGCGGCAATGGTCAGAAATTGCAGCAAGACCTGATTGGCCGCCAAGGTTACATCGCCCAGACCAGCGCCAAGAAACATGAAACTGGTGAAGCTGATTTGCAGCAGGACGGAGCGAATCATGATGTCGCCATTGACCGTCGCCATATGCCGCAAGGCCGCAGCATCACGGAGCCGCGCCAAACCTGCCGCCAGCGCCGCCCCGAAAGCCGCGCGGCAGAGCCACAACCCATAGAACAGCCCCGACCATTCGGCGATGAGCGTGGCAATCGCTACGCCTTGAACACCCCACCCGAGGCCCAGCACGAACCACAGGTCCAGCGCGATGTTTACGCCGTTGATCCAGAGTTGCAGGATCAGGACCGAACGTGTGCGTTCAGTTGCAATCAGCCAGCCAGTCACAGCATAAAGCGCAATCGTCGCCGGTGCGCCCCAGATGCGGATCGACAGATAGCCATGTGCAAGGGTTTCAACTTCGGCGCTGCCGGGCGAAAGCCACAGCGCCGCCCGGATCAGCGGCAGTTGCGCGATGATGAAGAATGCGCCAGCAACACCGCCAATGATCAGCGCGCGCAAAAGAATCGCGGTGCTTTCCGCCAGATTACCCGCCCCGACCGCCTGTGAGGTCAGCCCGGTGGTCCCCATCCGCAGAAATCCGAAAATCCAATAGACCGAGGAGAGGATGATCGCGCCAAGCCCTACCGCCCCGATCGGCGCGGGTAGCCCGATCTGCCCGACAACGGCGGTATCCACCGCGCCCAGCAACGGGATGGTGACATTGGCCAGAACGATCGGGATGGCAACCCGCATCACACGGGCATGGGTGATTTCGGGCATCATGTCAGGCATCAGGGTGCCAACAGCCCGTTCTGCCCGCCATCCCCGTTTTGCCCGCCGTTATCGTCGCGCGATGGCATCAGAAAATGCCCGGTGGCCTGTGCGAACAAGCGTGAACGGTTGTCCTGCCAAGCCTCCACATGCACCGAAGCATAGCGCCGCCCCGACCGATTGATCCGCGCCCGCGCATAAGCATCGCGCGGCAGGCCAGAGCGCAGATAGTCGACGGTGAAATCAATGGTCTTCGGCAACCGGAACGCGCGCAACGCCTCTGGTGAGGTGGCATCGAGCCGCCCTTGCTCCATTTCCTCCCACAGCAGCGACCAGCTTAGTTCAATGATCGCTGCCACTTCCAGAAAGGCCGCAGTCGCCCCACCATGGATCGCCGGCAGCATCGGGTTGCCGATCAGCTTTTCGTCGAAAGGCAGAACGGCGGTCAATTCATCGCCGCGCCGGTCAAAATGAATGCCGAGAAACTGGATATAGGGCACACCGTCAACAAGGCTTCGCAGTGCCGCATCGCGCCGCTGTTTCACCACCTGCACCGGCTCGGGTTTCCGTCGCTCGCTCATCCCCGGCTCCCTTTTGTGCGCTCCAGTGTGAATGCGCCGGTTGCCGCTGCAACGGGTCGGCTCGAATCCTCGTCGGTGGTGGTGACGCGCACGAAGGCGACGGAGCGGGTGACATGGTAACATTCCGCCCGCGCCGTCAGCCGCTGGCCGGGGGTTGCCGGGCGCATGTAATCAATCCGCAAATCAATCGTCGCCGTGGCTGCGGGCTGCGAGGCATGGCACATCACCGCCGCCCCTGATGCGGTGTCCATCAGCGCCGACACCGCACCACCATGGATAACCCCGGTCGCCGGATCACCGACAAAGCGCGGGTCATAAGGCATCGCGACCACGGCCAACCCGTCTTCCAGCAGTTCCAACTCCATCCCCAAAGCCGTCGCATGTGGTAATGCGGTGATGAATTGCTGCACGAGTTTCTTATTATGCGTCATCCGGTCCTCGGTTTCGTTTGGCGTTCATGTTCCCCATCACAACCAAAGCCGCAACCCCCCTTTGCACCAAAGGTCAATATGCAAGCTGCGATTGACTGTCCCCCGCAACGCGATATCTTGACCCGCAGGAGGAGTGAGATGCCCGATACCCGCCTGAGCTTCAAGGAAATGTGCGCCCGGTTTGATGTGACACCGCGCACCCTGCGCTACTACGAATATATCGAGCTGCTGGAACCCGCAAAGGATGGCCGCGCCCGCTGGTACAGCCCGCGCGAAATCGCCCGCATGACCCTGATCCTGCGCGGCCGCCGGTTTGGCTTCAGCCTGGAGGAAATCCGGCAATGGTTGCTGATCTATCAGCAGGACGGCAGTAAACCGCAACTGCAAGCCTGGATGGAGCTTGCCGACCGCCAGCTGACCGAACTCGACCGCCAACGCAGCGAACTGGATGTGACCATCGCCGATCTGCGCACCCTGCGCGACACTGCCGCGAAAGAGCTTTGAGACCAGAGCGCAGCAATTTGGACCGGCGTAGAGGACGACCCCGCGTCACAGTGAACTCTGACGCCACGTTACAGTGACGTTAACGTCAATTTCTCTGGTATGTTGGTGGCAGAGTTCCCATGTGACCTAAGGGAAGGGGCGAAACACCCCGCTTTGAGCCAGTGAGAGATGCCATGACCGCCGACACCACAATGACAATTCGTGCGATGTGCGAGGCTTTTGAGGTCACGCCCCGCACCTTGCGCTTTTACGAATCCAAGGAACTTCTATTCCCCAAACGTGCCGGGACGAAACGGCTCTACAATCGGCGCGATCGCGCGCGACTGAAACTGATCCTGCGCGGCAAGCGTTTTGGCTTCAGCCTCGAAGATATCCGTCAACTGCTGGACCTTTATGATCGTGAAGGTTCGGAGCGTGCGCAATACCTCAAAACCTACGTTTTGGGGCAAGAGCGCCTTGCCCAAATGGAACAGCAACGCGATGAATTGACCGAGGCAATCACCGACCTCAAAGCCGAATTGACCGCCGCTGAACCTTTGTTCAACACCTATTCCGCCCAAAAAACCGGATCACCCAGCAAATCCGCTGCTTGATCCAAACACCATTTTTGCCCAAAGGGGACAGCCCGATGCCGATCTATAACGCACCCGTCCAAGACATTCAGTTTCTGCTGCAAGACGTTTTGAAAGTTACTGAAACCGGCGTGCCGGGCTATGAGGATCTGGAAGCTGATTTTACCGGCGCCGTGCTGGAAGAAGCCGGCAAAGTCGCGCGCGATGTGCTGGCCCCTCTGAACCTTTCCGGTGATCAGGAAGGTTGCACCTTGGAAAATGGCGTGGTCCATACGCCCAAAGGCTTTGACAAAGCCTTTGCCGCGATGAAGGAAGGCGGCTGGACCGCACTCGATTGTGATCCGGACTACGGCGGCCAAGGACTTCCCTATGTGATGGGAACCGCCGTGGGTGAGATCTTCGTCTCCGCCAACATGGCCTTCAACATGTATCAGGGTCTGACCCATGGTGCCTATTCCGCGATCCATGTGCATGGCACCGGTGCACAAAAGACCACCTACCTGCCCAAAATGGTCAGTTGCGACTGGACCGGCACCATGAACCTGACCGAACCGCACGCAGGCACCGATCTCGGCATGATGCGCACCAAGGCCGAACCGCAAGACGACGGCAGCTACCTGATCACTGGGCAGAAGATTTTCATCTCGGCGGGCGAACATGATCTGGCCGAAAACATCATCCATCTGGTGCTGGCCAAAGCCCCCGGCGGCGGCGAAGGCACGAAAGGCATCAGCCTTTTCATCGTGCCAAAATTTCTGGTCAAGGAAGACGGCAGTTTGGGCAAGCGCAACGGCGTATCTGTCGGCTCGATCGAGCATAAAATGGGCATCCACGGCAACGCGACCTGCGTGATGAACTATGACGCGGCGCAAGGCTGGCTTTTGGGCGATTTGCACAAGGGCATGAAGGCCATGTTCACCATGATGAACGAGGCGCGGCTGGGGGTGGGCCTGCAAGGTTATGCCGTGGCCGAAGCCGCCTACCAAAACGCTGTTGTCTATGCCCGCGAACGCCTACAAGGCCGCGCCGTGACGGGGGCGGAAAACCCGTCCGGACCCGCCGACCCGCTGATCGTGCATCCCGATATCCGCCGCAGCCTGATGGATCAAAAGAGTTTCGTCGAAGGTGCGCGGGCGCTGACCTACTGGGGCGCACATCTGATCGACAAATCCAAACGCCAAGGCGATGAGGCTGCCGAAGGATTGATCTCCCTGATGACACCAGTGATCAAAGGCTTTCAAACCGACAAAGGGTTTGAGATGGCAGTTCAGGCACAACAGGTTTGGGGCGGCCACGGCTATATCGAAGAAAACGGCATGAGCCAATTCGTCCGCGATGCCCGGATCGCGCAAATCTATGAAGGCGCGAATGGCATTCAGGCGCTGGATCTGGTGGGCCGCAAACTGGCGCAGGATGGCGGCAAGCATGTGATGGCTTTCTTTGACATGGTAAAAGCCTTTATCAAAGAGAACCAAGATGATGCCCAGATGAAACCCTTTACCGACCCGCTAAAAGCCGCGTCCAAGGATTTGCAGGCAGCGGCGATGTATTTCATGCAGAACGGCTTGAAGAACCCAAACAACGCGCTGGCCGGGTCTTACGACTTCATGCATCTGATGGGCCATGTCTGCCTTGGTCTGATGTGGGCGCGCATGGCAAAAGCGGCCTTTGTGGGGCTTGCCGCGGGCAGTGGCGACAAAGCATTTCTGGAGGCGAAAATCGCCACCGGTCACTATTATATGACGCGCCAACTACCTGCCTCCGCGACGCACCTTGCCCGCATTGAAAGTGGTGCAGAACCGGTGATGGCACTCAGGGCCGAAGCATTCTGAAGTATGGTTGGCGCGGTGCGCTGAAGCGCAGCCTACCCCCGTTGAAGTGGAGTTACGAATGCCCAAACGCTTTCGCCTGACCCGCCGCTTCCCGGTCGCGATGACCGAAGACGGCTATCGCCGCCTGAAGAGGTTTGCCATCGACGCAGGTTTGGACGAAGGTGAGGCGTTGTCGTTTCTGTTCGAAAATTTCGGATCGGTAATTGATCAGGACAACCTTGCCCACCGGCTCCGACTGTTCAATTCCGAACTCGAGGCGCGCAAGAACTGACGTCGTGCAATCACCAAGCGGAGGATCAGGTATTTGGACCAAGATGAAATGGAAAAGATGCGCCCCGGTTCAGGGGATCGGTCCAATCCATGTGAGAGCTTCACGCAAGACCGGGGCGACTTCACCTTGGGCGGTCATCGGCTCCTCAGCCTGTACCGCAAACATGATACTAAGATGCCAAGGTTAACAAATCGTTGTTCATCTTGGTGAAAATACCTCACGGGGGTGCGGGGGGGTGAAACCCCCGCTCCTGCCGCCCACCAACAGGAGGCAGATCAGATGACCGCACAACTCTATTGCTTTGGCGAAAGCGGCAACGCCTATAAGGCCGCGCTGGCCCTGACGCTTGCGGATATGGACTGGGAACCGGTTTTTGTCGATTTCTTCAACGGTGAAACCCGCAGCCCGGCCTTCCGGGCGATCAACCAATTGGGCGAAGTACCGGTGCTGGTCGATGGCGATATCGCCTTGACGCAATCGGGCGTGATCCTCGATTACATCAGCTCCAAAACCGGTAAGCTTGGTGGGCGTTCCGCAGCGGAGCGCCGCGAGGTGTTGCGCTGGCTGTTTTGGGACAATCACAAGTTTTCCGGCGTCATCGGCTCCACCCGCTTTTTGATGAACTTCCTCCCCCCCGAAAAGCGCCCCGAGGCGGTGATAACGTTCCAGCAAGCGCGGTTGAAATCCGCTTACGCCCTTCTCAACGACCATCTGGCCAACTCTGACTGGATCGTTGGCGATCAACTCACCATCGCCGATCTGTCCTGCGCGGGCTATCTCTATTACCCCGAACCTTTCGGCTTTGACCGCAAGGAATGGCCCCATATTGACCGCTGGCTGGATGCGATTGCCGCCCAACCCGGCTGGAAGCCGCCCTATGACATGATGCCCGGCAAACCCTCGGACCGGGCGTAAGGAGAACAACCATGACCGAAGCCTATATTTATGATGCAATCCGTTCCCCGCGTGGCAAAGGCCGCGTTGATGGAAGCCTGCATGAGCTGACCTCGCTGGCGCTTTCCGCCAAGGTGTTGAACGCAGTCAAATCCCGCAACGGGTTGGAGGGCCATGCGGTGGAGGATGTAATTTGGGGCAACGTCACCCAAGTCGGTGAGCAAGGTGGTTGCCTTGCCCGGTCTGCCGTTCTCGCCTCTGACCTTGATCAATCCATTCCCGGCCTTGCGATCAATCGCTTTTGCGCTTCCGGAATGGAAGCGGTGAACCTTGCCGCCAACCAAATTCGCGGCGGTGCGGGTCAAGCCTATATCGCCGGCGGTGTGGAAATGATGGGCCGCGTTGCCATGGGGTCGGATGGTGCTGCGATTGCGGTGGACCCGAGCCTTGCGATGAAAACCTATTTCGTGCCGCAGGGCATTTCCGCCGATATCATCGCCACTGAATTCGGCTTTACCCGCGACCAAGCCGATGCTTTGGCGGTGGAAAGCCAGCGGCGCGCGGCGCAGGCATGGGCCGAAGGACGCTTTGATAAATCCGTGATTGAGATCAAGGATCAGAACGGCCTGACCATCCTTGCCCGTGACGAATACCTGCGCCCCGCAACCGATATGCAAAGCCTTGGCGCGTTGAAGCCCGCCTTCAAGGATATGGGCGAGGTGATGCCCGGTTTTGACAAAATCGCGATGATGAAATACCCGCATCTTGATCATATCAACCACATCCACCACGCGGGCAATTCCTCTG